>JAMDBS010000067.1 GCA_023487325.1 Patescibacteria group bacterium | reverse complement strand
AGGGGGTTCGATTCCCTCCACCCGTGCCAATATTTGATTATTTTTTATCCACAATCATTTTTGTGATATAATATATTTATAACAATTCATAAGAAGTTATAAATTCGTAATAATTAGTAAATAGGGGAGGGGAAATGAAAACGAAGATAGGCAAAGTTCTCGTCATTATTTTATTAGTAATTTTAGCCGCAGTTTTGATATGGGGCGGTTATTGGTTTGCTAAAAATAAATGGTTCAAAAAGACTTCGGGTACGCTAACTCCTGAGCAGATTATCGAAAAAACTGTTGTTGGTACAGTTGAATCAATTTCTGCTGATAAAATAACTGTTACAAGTATTAGCGACAAAAAGGAAATAAAAATTAACTCAAGCACCAAATTCCGCAAAACTCCTCCAGAAGGTGGGCTTTTTAGTGATGCTAAAATTAGCGATGTGCAAAAAGGCGATAATGTGGCGATCTTAGTTACGGGTAAAGCATCCGACGCAAATTTAACTGCTACGCAAATAGATATTTTACCTAAACCACAGGGTTAATAGAAAATTTATTTTATATGAAATTTTCTAAACTTAATTTATTTAAATTATTTTTTATTCTAACGTTGTTAGTTGTTGGGTGTTTTTACGTAGTTTTTCCTAAACCAGCCAATGCTGCGGTTACAAACAGCCCTTCGGATGTCTTTGGCGTTACAATGCTTACTCAGATAACAAGTTGCAGCGTAGGCAGTACTTCTTTTACTCTTCGCGTGACTTTGAGTATAGATAAAAATAAATTAAAAAACGGCGACAAATCATCTATACTTACAAATAATCGCAGCTATTTCAGCTTATATTCATATTATAATAACAATTTTCAATATCTTAACCAAAATAATTTTACAGATGACGGAAAAGGTCATTATATTGCGACTTTAGACTTTGGTTCTGTGAACAAAGCAACACAATATGTAGCTACTTTCTATATAGAAGCTTATGACCAAAATAATCAGCTTAAAACACAGACTCAAACAGATAATAACGTCATATATTATCGTTGTTTTAACGATGTTAATCTACAGATATCCTCGGTATTTAAAGATTATTGGGCGGTAGATCCTAGTTCTCCTTTGTCTGCTAGATACTATTATAATAGTTATGATTTTACATTATCAATTGATCCCGCCAAGCTAGAAAACGGCGAGCTAATATCTGTACTGATTAATTATGGAGATGGACAAAGCGCGAGTTTTATATTAGATAAAAATAATTATTCCATATTGAAAAATCACATCTATTTTAGTACTACAAGGGGTATATTGGAATACACCGCAAGCGTTTCTGGTTGGGTATATAAAAATGGTTATTTAGTAAATCCACAGCCGATAAATCTAACTGCGCCGGCGCCTAACACATTAAATACTATTAATGTTAATTTTAAAGGTAAGCCTAATATTTATTCTATTTCGGGATCTGCGATTTGTAATAAAAATAAAGTTACAAATACTTTGGGTTGGTATGCCAAAGAAGCGAGTATTTTTATTATCAATCGTAAGGAACGAGCGCAGTCAGTTTATCAGCCTCTAGCAACAATGCCGGGTAATTTAGATATAAATAACACTTCTTATACTTACTCGGATAATTCAACTACCTTGGATAGCACTAAAGAATACGATTATCAAATTATTGCTGACGATGGCTTAATATCGCCTTTTCCTGCTACCTTATCTACTCTGCAGGCATCATGCGGTCCGAATTATGATTATTTTTACCTATCAGAGATTACCAGTCAAATCTCAACAAATTTAACAAAAGATGGAGTGCAAATAATTTTTGATGCTAATAAAGCGTATGATAAATTAAAAATTCAGCGTCGCAAAAATTCTGAAGATTTTCAAGATATCACTACATTTAGTTACAATCAAAATTGTTGGTCTGCATCGTATAATCCTAACTGTGAACGCCATCTATATCAAGATTATGGCACAGATAGCAATCCATTTCTACGAAATACAGATTATACATATCGCGTTGGAGCAAATTATATAGATAATTCGGGGGTAGAAAAATGGGCTTGGTCACAAGAACAAACCATAAAGATAGTTGGCCAAGCGCCGATCGTGAATTCTTTTATCGTTGAATCACTATGTAATATTTCTGAGCAAAACTCTTCGCTTGATCCTAGTTTAAAAGTTGTAACTGGCAATAAATTAAGATTTACATGGAATGTAGCAAATGCGGATATCGTCTATATACATGGCGGAAAGAACGCTAATTCATTAGATGAATTTACACAGCAAGTTCCCGCTTCGTTGGGAACTTATGACTATAATTTTGATTGGTCGCAGCCGTGGTCAACGTCAAGAGATTTAAAATATTTTTACATAGTAGCTTATAAAAGTAATATTGGGGCTAATGCGTCGCCAATTTTTACTATCGATCCAATTCAGGACTGCGTGCCTCATATGTCAAATGCTATGACAATACCATTTTGTGATGGAAATAATTCGAAAATAAGAGTCGAAGGCAATGCAAATGCAAAAAGTGTTCTAATTAGACATACAAATTATGGCTCATCAACTCAAACCCGTCTTGACTTGGACAGTTCCGGATCTTTTCATAATTTTATACAAGACGCATTTTCTCCAAACAGTTATGAACAATATTGGATTTATCCAGTAAACGATAATGGAATTAGTTATCAATACGTACTCTCTAGCTTGTTAACTATGGATTGCGGTGGCGGCGTACCGACCGAAAAAGAATCAAGAATAACCGGAAATATTTCAGCTAAAGATCGCATCGATATTAATAGCAAAGTTAAAATTTCGTCAGACAGTGTTTTCTCAACAAGTAGCGGCAGTATAGTTGTCGGTAATAATGTTCAGCAACTTTCAAGCTATAATCCTCTTAATATTGCCAAATGGGGTCTAGCCAAGCAAAAAGCGGACCAAGCAATTAAGAAATTAGAAATAGAACAAGCCTCGCCGATTTCTAGTATTGGCGGTAGTTTTTGCTTATATTCGGGTTTGTCTAATTCATGTACTCCTGACGATGAGAAAAATTATCCCAATGGCAGAATCTGGCGCTATAATGGAAACGGTGATTTAATTTTGGGCACAACAGCTTTTTATGGAAGAGGAACAATAATTGCCGAAGGCAACATTGTAATAAATGGTAATATTACAACTGGTAATAATTCTTCACTTGGTATTATAGCTAATGGCGGTGATATTACTATTAATTCAAAGGATAATAATATAACAAATATCCAGGGTTTTTACTATGCCACTAAAGGCATTAATATCAACTAATAGAAAAGCAGTCGATAAGGATAAATAAATGCCTCAAAATATCCAAAATAAAAAGATTTTTATCGCAATTCTTATTATTACACTAATTTTAATAGTGAGTTATTTAGTTTTTAGAATAATAAATAATTATAATCACAAAAATCAGCCAAAATCACCTTCAATTAGTTCGGATATTAATAACAATAACGCTCCTTTGTTTGGTATTGTTGATGACGTTACTAGTTCAGATATTAAGGTAAAAACCTTTTCCGAGGATAATAACGGAACAAGCAATCTAGAATTTCAAATAAATAGTCAAACTGTTTACAAAAAAACTACCGCAACAGGAGGAACCTATTTAGAAGCTAGCCGAGGCGAATTTAATAAAAATGATAATGTTTTTATTTATTTCGATAATGATTCTAAAAACAATAAAATTGCTAAAATAATTATTAAATTATAGAAAATAATATGAAAAAAAATTATAAAATAAATATTAACGTGGTTGGCAAAATAGTAATTATATTATTATTTAGTTTTTTGTCTTTTTGGTTTGCCCAGAGAGTATATGCCGATGAGGCAACTGGGCATATTCTTCCCATTAATAGTCTCGGTAACGAACAACATGAATTTATGGTTGGGGATGTTGTTGGATGGACAGCTTGGATGGATAATGGCTCTTGCCATAGCGGATGTTACGATGGAGGAAGGATTGATAGCGTTGACTACGGTGATGGTTATATAACCAAATCGCCAAATTTTTCAGCGCATAGGTATAATTTGGCTGGTACTTATACAATGTCAATGAATGGCTCATGGTTTTGCGGTAGCTATAATTTAATATTTGGTTGCGGATATGGCGGAAGTAATCCTGTTGTTGGTTCTACGACTGTAACTATATCTACGCCGCCACCGCCAACTAATTTTACACTCAGAGCTGAATATAGTGGTTGCGCATATATTACCTTGATGATACCCAATGCTCCTATTAATGCGATGGGCTATGTATTCTATAGAAGCGAAACTGGATTGCCAGATTCATTTTCTATCATTACTCCGCAAAAAGTCGGTCCAACCACATGGAATGATTCAAATATTAGCCCAGACAAAACCTATTATTATTATGCCTTAGCTATTAATGCAAATGGCAGCACTAAATCAGACAACACCCTCTCTCTTTCTACTATTAAAAGCATAAAAATAAATAGTTTTACCGCAAGTCCTATTAATATTAAATTAGGCGAAGAAGTAACCTTGCAATGGTCTACAAACTCTTCGGAATTACCGTTTGCTGCGGATAATTACCAAATGATTACAGATATTAATGCGAAAAAAACATATAATGTTAGCGGTCTTAAGCAATACAAAGTAAAACCAACGATTATCGGTGCCAATGATTATACGTTATCAATAAATGATGGTTTCAATAATGGTGCAGGATGTACTGAAGCGGCGCGGACAATTACTATAAATGTTTCGCCTGCGCCAAGTCCTTCCCCAACCGTATCTACTTCGCCAAGTCCAGTGGCTCAACAATATGAATTAAGAATGCAGGTTAATGCTGATTGTGGTAATGGCGGAAATCCTAGAAATTATTTAGATTGGGCGCTATTTAAAGTTGGCAGTCAAACATCCGAACCTATAAATTATTCAGATTATAGTTTTGTGATTACCAGAAATCCAGCTTGGAATTACGGGCAAAACGTCGCTTATAGTAATTCTTACTATGACTCACAAGTTGACAAAAATCAGGCATATACTTATACAGTCAACTTTGGCCCTGGTCAATATTATAGTGGTAACTTAATGACAAATATTGCCTCTCAACCAATAAATGTGACTTCATTAAATTGCTCGGCGAATATAACAATTGATGAGATAAGCGAAAATATTGACGTGCCAATGAATGAAAGAAATTATGGCGCAGGATATGTCAAAGCAACAGTTGCCGGTGATAATGTTGGAATGCCTATAGGTTTTAATATTCCCACCTTTGGTGTTTCTAGCTCTGGTATTCCGATGAATCTAGGCACGCATTCAATAAGTTATTTAACACAATGGCCCGCAACACAAACATGCACTCCGTACAATTTTCCAACTAACAAATCTTGTGTTCGCAGTTTTACTGTTTATATTCCTAGCACTGTTGAAAATGGTACTTATACTGCACTTATGAGCGCAGAAACTTCTTGGGGCTTTGGTGTCCCAAATAAGGCTTATACGTCGAGACCATTTAAGATAACCGTTACAGGTAACAATCCTCCAGAGTCTTTGGCAACTTTTAAGGGTTTTTTCATTGGAAGTAATATAAAGATAGCTAGACCAATAAATACGGCGCCGTATAATATTGAATATGACCCAGTGGCGGCGCAAAATCCGCCACCTGGCTTTGCCGATTTATTGGCACCACTTTGGTCGGAAACCTCCCCCTAAATCCAGTTACTTAAAGTTACTTTTTAGGTTACTTATAGTTACCAAGAGTTACGGTGAATTAGTAATTGTGGTATACTATATATAGTATTTAGTTATTATTTTTCGGAAGCTAGTTTGAAAATTATCCGTATAAAGCGGATCTGTCTCGTGTGGAAAGATTTAAAATTTTGAAAATAAGGCCTATTTCTCGACCGCTGGTCGAGAATGGCCCGTTCCCGATTGCGAAGCGAATCGGGAAATAGGGAGGGAAAAATGTTAAACGTATCAGGCGTAAAAGACGACAATCTCAATAAAAAAACCAGCAAGCCTTTGGTTACTCCCAAGGAAATATCTAATGAAGAAATAGAAAAATCTGTTTCTTATTTTAGTATTATCGCTGTTATTATTGTTTTGGTTGCTACGGCGGTTTTTTATGGCTTAACAGTTTACAAAAAATCACAGTTAAAATACAAGGAAACTGTCTATAACAGTGCTTTAGCAAAGTTGAACGTAAAAGACGTAAGCGATGTTGATAAAGTTGCCCAGGAGCTTCAGCGGGGACTAGCTGTGTTGCAAAATATTTTGGGAAATCAATATAACTATTCAAAATTATTTCAAGAAATTCAAAAAGATACTCCTAAAAACGTCAAATTAAATAATTTTAGTGTTGACGATAAGGGCGATATAAAGATGGATGGCGAAGGCGGAAACTATGACGCAGCCGCCAAAACAATGGCAAGTTATTCGCAATCGGAAATGTTTTCTGATGTTAAGTTGGTTTCTTCCAATACAGTTACCACAACTAATGGCTCGAAAGTTGCTTTTTCGCTGACAATGAAATTAAATAAAAGCCAATTGAAACAGAGTAATTAGTTTTTAGTTTATAGACGCTAGTTAATTCGTAATAATTCGTAAGATGTTTCGATTTGTATTAATTAGTAACAGGGAGGGATAATGAATAAAAACAACATAATTACTATAATTTGTCTAGCCGCGATATTACTTGTTGGCTGGTTTTTGCTTGTTCCGTCAGTGGAAAATCTAAAAAATGCGAGTTTAAAGGTTGCGGCTAAAGACAACGAGATAAATGCAATTAATAAAAAAGTTAATGACTTAAATACCCTAAAATCCGAATTTAACAATTTTCAAGATGAAGTAAATATTTTATCTGTCGCGGCACCCTCCACCGATCAGATGCCGGAGATTTTAATTCAGCTGCAGGCTTTAGCGCAAAAATCTGGTTTAGAAATAAATTCTATCCAGCCCAACACCGCTAGCACCAAATCTTTGGCAGTAAATCTTGGCGTTAAGGGCGGTTTTCCTAATATGCTAATCTTTTTGCAAAATTTAGAAAAAAATATTCGTATTATGCAGGTTAAAACAGTTAATTTGGCATCGACACAAAAAGATAACCAAACGACCTTAACGGCAACTTTTGGATTGGAAATAGTAAAAGCAGGAAATTAAAATAAAGTATTTAGTTTTTAGTTTATAGATGCTAGTTTATTTGTAATAATTCGTAACAAGGAGGAAGAAAAATATGGGTAAAAATACCAAATTTGGATTAGTAATAATTCTTTTAATTGTTTTAGGATTAGGATATTGGTTTTGGACAACGCTGCCAAGCAAATCAGAAATTTCTTCAGCTAGCAAGCTACCTAAAGAAATCGACGTCAATATCTTAAAGGGCAATTTAGCGCAGAAAATCAGTCAAAGAGATAAAAATGGCATAATTCCCGTCACGGTTAATGCTGGCGAAATCGGTCGCGAAGACCCCTTCTCTAATTTTTAATTTTCAATTTTTATATAATTTCTAAATTAGAAATCAAAAATTATTTAGAGTTTTTGCTATGAGTGATGCAATAAATACACAATCTATTGCTAGTGAAATTGATAAGGCAAAGCAATATGCCGCTTACTTTGGCTTGCCCTACATTAGTCTAAAGGACAAAAAAGTTGATCTCGAAGCAGTAAAGACAATACCCGATGATGTAATGCAGCAATATAAAATTATTGTTTACGAAAAAACAGCTGGCGCCCCACCCACTTTAAAAATTGCCGTTGCCGAACCCCAGCGTCTAAAAGAAAAAGCTCCGCAAATGCTCTCTCGGCTGAAAAAAGAAAAAGGTGTTAATTTTTCATTGGCAATTATTACCAAGAGTGATTTTGACTATTTTTTTAATCAATACAAGAAACCGCCTATCACGCCAACTGCTCTTCAACCTAAACCTACATTTTTAGGCGAAAAGATTGAAGAAAAGCCTGAGGCGGTGTTTGCCCAAACTCCCAATTACCCAGTCGTAATTTTACGTTCGTTAAATATTCCTTATTCAGTGTTAAATAAATTTCCCGAAGAAGTGGCATCAAAATACAAAATGATCGTTTTTGAATCAGATGAAAAAGCGGGAAAAATAAAAGTAGCATTAGTCAATCCGGACGACCCCCAGGCACAAGAGATATTAGACTTCATTGAGGAAAGAAATAAGCTACAGGTAGAGAAGTACAAAACCACGCAAGCAGATTTTTTATGGGCAATAAAGCTCTACCAAAGTAAATCGTCGGCGACAACTCAGTCGACACCAATATCTCGGCAACAACCGCCAAGCGTTATAAAAAAAGAATTTACTTCTAAGCCAGAGACTAAAAATATTCCAGCTCATCCTATCGAGGATAGGGAAGAGAGAATCCAAATAAGCCGGACAGCTCCAACGGTTAAGTCGGAAGAAGTAGCAACTGAAAAACCGGCTACTGGCGAAGTGGAAGAAGAATCATCAAGTGCGACTATTACCCTAAATGAGCAGCAAAATGAAGAAACTAATCTTGACACAATTTTTCCCAACGGGATCAAAAACACCGACGATTTAGTTAAAATCGTTAAAACCGGTTTTGTGCCTAAAATTGTAGCCGCTATTTTATACTTAGCAATAAAATCAGAGGCTAGCGATATTCATCTCGAGGCTAGCGCTAAAGATTTTCGCCTGCGCTACCGAATAGATGGTGTATTGCAGGATATTTTGACAATGCCCATTACGTTGCATCCGCCAATAATTTCCCGCATTAAAATTTTGGCTCGATTAAAAATCGACGAACAGCGTGTACCTCAAGATGGCAGATTCGACGTAATAGTTAATAAAAGAGAGGTGGATTTGCGAATTTCTACCCTGCCAACTGTTCACGGTGAGAAAGTAGTAATGCGTATTTTAGATAAAAGTTCGGCTATTCTATCACTCGATAAATTAGGTTTTACAGGGACTAATTTAAAGCGAGTCGAAGATAATATCCATAAACCGTATGGAATCATTCTAGCTACTGGGCCGACTGGTTCGGGAAAGTCCACCACGCTTTATGCGGTTTTAGGAGAAATTAGCGTTCCCGGTGTTAATGTTGTTACCTTGGAAGATCCAGTTGAATACGAAATCCCCGGTATTAATCAATGCCAAATACGGCCTAAAATTGGTTTTGGCTTTGCCGATGGTCTGCGCAGTATTTTGCGTCAAGATCCTAATATTATTATGGTAGGGGAGATTCGCGATTCGGAGACGGCAAATTTAGCCACGCATGCGGCTTTAACTGGACATTTGGTTCTTTCTACTCTTCATACCAACGATGCCGCTGGTGCGTTGCCGCGACTAATTAATATGGGCGTCGAACCATTTTTAATCACCTCATCTATAAATGCCATTATCGCCCAAAG
>JAMDBS010000142.1 GCA_023487325.1 Patescibacteria group bacterium | reverse complement strand
TTAGCAGAAACAAAAGAATCGGGGAAAATAGAGCAGGAATCAAAAGAATTAAAAAAATATCGAGATTTAATAGAAAAAACACTGAAAAAAGATCTAAATATCTATGAACAATATCGTCGAGAACTTTTGCCGATTATTGATAAATTGGAACAAGATTTAAGAGAGATATTTGTGGCTAGGCGTACGGGCGAATGGCTGTCCGGATTTAAAATTGGCAAACGGATAGATATTAAAAAAAGAATTCAAGAAAAAGCCAAAGAAATTTCTGTGGTGGAAAGCAAGGCTTGGCAAAAACGAGAATTACCTTCGGAAAAAGACTATGCTATTACCTTACTTAATGATCTTTCCGGTTCCATGCGAGGCGAAAAAATTCAAGAAGACTTCAAAGCCAAAATCGTTATTTCCGAAGTTCTTAATCGCCTGTCGGTAAATACTGAAATACTTGGTTTTAACGATCGGATTTATGAATATCAAAAATTTGGCGAGAATATGTCCCAAGAAATTAGAGAAAATATGGGCGGAATATTAGAAGAAGTACGTGATTTTTCTGATACCGGAAAAGCTAACTGGAATGATGACGGTTGGGCACTAGAACAAGCATCGGAGCGACTTAATAAACAACGAGCCAAAGAAAAATTTTTAATAGTTTTATCAGACGGCTTGCCGGAAGAATCGTCAATGCATCCCAGGAGTCAATTCGAACTTTCTAAAATAGTAGACAGAGTGCTTAAAGAAACCAACCAAAAATTAATCGGAATAGGAATAGGACCCGGAACAAAACATGTAGAAAAATATTACCCTAACAGCATTGCTAATGTCAGTACAAAAGAACTGTCAGAAAAATTGGCTGGTTTGATTAGGGAAGTTATTGCCAATTATGATAAGTTTTAGTAGTATAAAAATAGTATGAATAATCCAGATCAAAAATTTATTGAATTCTTGAATTTTACTTCTTCCCAAAAAGAAATATCTTTGGGAATTGCCAAAGATGAAACAGAATTGCGAAAATTGCAAAATATTCTAATTAAAAATAATTTTAAGAAGTCAAATGACATTTTTGAATTAATGTCTTTAATCAAAAACCCGCATAAAAATTATTTAGTTTTAGATAAAAATTTTGATAAAAATATTTACGATTTTTTAATACAGTACCCTACCGGTCAAATAGAAATATTCAATAGCGAGAAAATGAAATCAGAAATCAGTTCGCTTGATTATCGTAATTCAGCCATAATTTTTTTAGTAACTCGCGAAAATTTGTCTTATATTCAAAAAAAAGAATTCGATATTTTACCCAATATCGGTTTGACTTATCAAGATTAGGAAATTTTTATTATGCTAGAAACAGAGCAACAATTTAGAGCTATATCTCCGGAAGGAAAACCCGAAAAAAAGATAAAAGAACCGGAAAAAACAGCCGAAAAACCTTCGCGAGAAGAATTAAATACAGAACCAATCAAAGAAACACCGGATTCTGTTTATTATTTAGGTGTTCGTTTGCCAAAGTCCAAAGATTCCAGCGGCGAATTTGTTCCTCAGAGAGAAAAATATCAAGATTATATCAACGATAAATTTTCGCTAGAACTGCAAAAAAAGATCGCTATCAGTTTTTTTCAAGGAGATCCGATTTTGGTTGAAGGCGGAACTAGTATTGGCAAAACCACTACTACCAGGAAAATGTGCTCCGACCTTGGTTGGGAGGTGCATTACTGCAATCTTAACGGCGCCACGGATGTAGAGGATTTAATGGGCAGATATATTCCCAATCCATATAAAATTGATAGAAATAAGATTTCAGATGAACAATTTCATGATTTAGTATCTGCATGGACCGAACATACTCGTGGAATGGATCCGGAAATTTTGACAAGCCAGGAATTTATTTTTGCTGATGGTAAAATAACCTCAGGATTAAGACAAGAAAAAGGAAAAACCAAAGTCATTATTTTAGACGAACTTAATGCGGCCGCTCCTAATATCCTTATTCGTTTACACGAGGTTTTAGATGCCTTGGAGCGAGGCGAAAGCGTTATCTTGTCCGAAGATGCTTCTGAAGCTATTATTGCTAATAAAGAAGTGACAAAAATTATTGGCTTAATGAACCCTCCTGGTAAGGGATATTTTGCCAGAGAGCCGCTTGACCCGGCTCAACTTCGAAGGTGGGTTTATCAAAAAGAGGTAACCGACCTACCCTTAGAGACTTTTTCTCATGCCACCGACGCGTTATTTAGTTTAATAACCGGATCAGAAAAACTTCTCAAAGGATCATTCCTTGTTTCTCCCGAGCAGGTTTTGTCAAAAGAACAGCTAGCAGAAATTCCCGGGATTAGCGAAATAACCGCTAAATATAAAGAATTTCATCAGGCCGCTAAAGAAATGTTAAAAACCAGAACATTGGCTGCCGACCAACCTCAACCCTTTACTTATGACGATCGTATGGAGCCAAGACGCGTCAGAGATTTTGTTTTAAAATTCTACAATGGCGATATTAACGAAACTTTCCAGCAAGCTTTGCGATATTATTACACCAATAAGCTGGAAAGCGAAGCGGATAAGGAAAAACTTGAAGAATTGATTAGCCATGTTACATATGTTCCTGCCTCCGAGACAAAACGAAGAACACTCGAAACAAGAGTACCTCAGCCCGAAAATTTGCTTCAAGACAAGGTCGAAAAAGAATTGGCGGGGTTAATGGCGGATTCGAAAATTCCTGAGGCGGTAAAAGCGGCTTTGCGCGGTAAAGAAACAACGCTTTCACCAGATATTCTTAAACAATTAGAAACAGCCAAAAAGATTTTCGGTCAAGATTTCCTTGGTCCAGAAGCAGTGGAAACAGTCTTTGATGTTGAACTCGATTCAACGGAAATTCCCGCTATTCCCTTTTCTCGTCAAGAGTTGGAGAGCGCGCAAAAATTAGGCCAATTCCTCATTCTCCGCAGCGATAAAATTCCTGAGGGTAAATTTGAATTACCTAATACAAAAAGAACATTAGAAAAAGCGCCAACTACCCGTTGGGCGCTAGTTTCTAAAGAAATAATTCCGGATTCGACAAGTAAAAATTATCTTGAACAAACCGAACAACTGATTGATTATGTGAAAAATAAAGTATTTGCCGGCAAAACTTTACCCAAAAAATATCAAGAAGCTATTGCTGAATTTGCCAAAGAAAAAGTCGGCATTGCCAAAATCATTATCAGTTCCAAAGAATCCGAATGGAAAAAGGCCGCCGAAAAATTAGCTAATCTTAAAATTACTCAACTAACTCGTCAAACTCGCGACGAAACTTTATATGATATTGAAACTTATTATCAAACCAACAAAGAGTATTTATTGCCCGATAAATGGTCGTGGACATCCAGTCGCTCCTCTGATGGCAGGCTTGTCCTCGTCGGCGATTTCGATGCCCATGGTGTCCGTGTCAGCGGCTGGAGGCCTGGCCTTTCCGATGACGACTTGGGCGTTTCTTTTTCCCGCAGTCTGTAACTTTGTATTTTGAAATTTGAATCTTTGAAAAAAATTTAATTAATAATAACAAAAAGGAGAATTTATGGATAAAAAAGATTTAGAACAAATCGAAAAAATTGTAGAAAAATCAGAAAAAAGAATTATTTCTATGTTAAGCAACGAAATTTCCGATCTTGCCGATATCAACCGAGCAGTTATTACTAAGACAGATGAAATTGATTACCGTTTAAAGATTGTCGAAAGGAAATTGGGGTTAGTTTCCCAATAATTATATTATGTCTGAATTTGTACCAATACCACAAGAAGAGGCAGAAAAAGAAACGCAAGGCATTGCTTTGGCTTCGGAAATTGCCCAGCTTCGAGATCAAGCCAAGACCGATAAAGATTACAAAATAATTTTGCAAAAAACACTTGAGCTAAAGAGGTTATTTAGAGTTGCTAAGCCTGAAACCAAATTAACCGGTGAAATCGCCGAACAAATTGAAAAAGCTGAAAAGATTTTAGGTAAAGATTGTTTGGGACCAGAAGCGGTAGAAAAGACCTTCGGCATTAGCTTAGAATCCGCTAAAATTCCCTCTATTCCCTTTTCTTCAGCCGAACTCGAAAAAGCCAAAGAAATGGGACAATTTTTAGTTCTTCGGGTAAGTACTGGGCCAGACGGCGAGCCATTAACTATAGAAGTGATGAATGATTTACTTAGAGAAAAATACGCAACAGACGAATCTAAAGTTTTTTACGATACTGATTGGTATAAAGATGAAGAATTTTTTACTAATGAAACACCCGAATTTACTTGGGCGCTAACATCTAAAGAAGTAATTCCTAATTCCACCGACAAAAATTATCTTGGGCAGACAGATGCAATTGTTGAATATCTTAACCAGATTTTTCCAGCAGGGTTACCGGAAGAATACCAACAAGCAGTTGAAGAATATCAAAGTCAAAGAATCGAAATTGAATCTCTTATTAGTTCCGATTGGCAAAAAGCCGCCGAGCAATTAGAATTACTAGAAATTACTAAACTTACCCGCCAAACTCCCGTAGAAGCCATTTATGATTTATTGATGTATCACCAAAACAACGGCGAAAGATTACTAGAAAATATGTATACTTGGACAAAGCGTCGCCGCTCTGATGGCCGGCTTGTCGACGTCGGCTTTTTCGATGCCGATGGTGTCGATGTCAACAACTGGAGGCCTGACTATTCCCTTGACGGCTTGGGCGTTTCTTTTTCCCGCAGTCTGTAACTTTGTATTTTGTCCGCCATTCGCCAACTGGCGAAGGCGGATTGAACCTTTTAGTTCCCGCCCGCGATTTTGCTCGGATATAAATTAGTGCTATAATATGTAAGGCTAATAAGATGAGTTTACGGATTCATCTTGCCAATATTTTAGACTGCTTACACTTTTCTGGCGCTCAAAATGAGCCGCATATTTATACAAGCCAGCGTCTTGGATTAAATTTCATTACCTAGCTGTTGCTAAGATGGAAAAGTGTAAAGAAACGTCGCAACTCTGATGGCAAGCTTGTCAACGTCGGCAATTTCGATGCCAATGGTGTCAATGTCAACAACTGGAAGCCTGACAATTCCAATGACAACTTGGGCGTTTCTTTTTCCCGAAGTCTAAATTTTTACTTTTTTTGTGCTTTTTATCCAACCACCGAGCATTTTACCGATTTCTTGTAGGGGTTCTTGTAACCTGATATATTTTCTCTCATCAAATGCTTTTACTTCCCAACATATTCTAATAATGGTTTGTAAAATTTTTAGTTTAAGATCTATTTCACTGAGAATTTCCATTCTTTTTTCCCCGCTTTTTGCATTGGCGTCAAAAAGTTTTTCTAAAATTTCCATTGTTAGATTTTCTGATTTTAACCCAAGCGAGTAACGATCTTTTTTAGGCAAGTACTGATTGATAGAATATAGCAAGATATAGAATTTGTAAGTTTTATGAATAATAGAAATGTCGAAAAACTTGTTAATAGCAAAAGCGTTGTTCATAATTTATACCTCCAGATAATATCACTTAATAATTTATTTGCCGCCTGGCGCGAGTTTAAGATTGGAAAAGAGAAAAAAGCCGACGTAATTAGCTTCGGTCTAGTGCTAGAAAACAATATTTTTACTTTGCACAATGAGCTGCTAAATTTATCATACGAACATTCCAATTATATTTCTTTTAAAATTTGCGATCCGAAACTGCGCCATATTCATAAAGCAAAAGTTCGCGACCGAGTACTCCACCATGCGATTGTGCGGGTTATCGAACCAATATTCGACCAGAGTTTTATTTTCGATTCATACTCCAGCCGCAAGAATAAAGGTACGCACAAAGCAATTTTAAGACTTAAGCAATTTGCTTGGAAATTATCCAAAAACAATAGTAAAATTGTTTGGGCTCTAAAATGTGATATTAAAAAGTTTTTTGACTCGGTCGATCATAAGACATTACTTTTGGTTTAATCAATAAAAAAGTTTTCGATCTTAATCTATTTTCTCTTCTTGCCGAAATAATTACAAGTTATCCGCCTAAATCTCGATTTGCCAAGTGCAAATCGAGAGAGAGAGAGAGAGAGAGAGGAATTCCGCTCGGCAATTTAACCAGTCAAATTTTTTCCAATATTTATTTAAATCCGCTCGATCAATTTATTAAAAGAGAACTCAAAGAAAAATATTATATTCGTTATGCCGACGACTTTGTTATTTTACACAACAGTAAACAACGTTTAGAACAATTAATATTTAAATTGCAAAAATTTCTTGCTTTAAATCTTAGGCTCCAATTACATTATAAAAAAGTGATTGTACAGCAATGGAGCCGAGGGATAGATTTTTTAGGTTATGTTATTTTCCCGCATCATATAATTATACGTACAAAGACCAAGCGAAGAATTTTTAAAAAAATTAAATCCAAGGTCGAAATGCTGAAAGCAGGCGTGATTAGTAAAGAATCTTTCGATCAGAGCATACAATCATATTTAGGTGTCTTAAAACATTGCCGAAGTTTGGAGATTAAAAAAAAGATTATAAAAATCACCTCAGGAATTTTCAACGGTTTGTAGAGCACCTATTTTTTTAATCAGAAATGGGGTATAATTGAATAGAAGGTAGACATTAGACAAAAAGACGCTAGACTATAGTTGTTGGTTTATTTGTAATAATTTGTAAGATGTCCCGCAGGGACCCCTGTGGGGTTTAAAATTCGTATATATTCGTAACAGGGAGGGATATTGGCCAAAAAAAAGAAATTTAATTTTAAGAACAAAAAAGAATCATTTTGGTCAGGTATGGATTGGTCGGTTAATCCTGATACGGGCCGAGAAATTGCTGCTGTCGCTTTTATAATTTTAGGCTTGTTTTTTGTCCTCTCAATTTTTTCCGCCGCTGGCAAGGTTGGTTTATTTTTTGCGCACTGGTTCGACCAATTATTTGGTATTGTCGGTTATTTATTGCCCTTTGTTTTTTTAGCTATTGGCTTAGCACTGTGGAATCCGGAAAAATTTAAACTCAAACCTTCTTCAACTATTGGCATTATTTTATGCTTTCTATTTATTCCCTCACTTATTTCTCCCTACGGCGGCTTGATTGGTGCCGGAATATCAGGATTATTTAAAAATATTTTCGGCAACTTAGCTGCCTATATCATTTTAGCCGGCATCTCTGTTATTTCCTTGCTAGTGGCATTTAACACCTCGCTTAAAAATTTATTCAATAAACTTTCTTCATATAAGGAAGCGCCGATAGAAGAGAATATTTCTCAAAATCCAACCACCAAGGTCTCGGTGTTTGCCACGGTTAAAAATAAAATTGGGCTAAAACAAAAACCGGTTGCTATGCCTTCGGCTAATCAGGGTAATTTTGTGCCCAAAGAAGAAGGCTGGGAATTTCCCCCATTGAGTTTACTGGAAAGCTCAACAATTAAAGCGACCTCTGGCAATATTACGAAAAATGTCGAAATTATTCAAAAAACTTTAAGCGATTTTGGTATCGATGTCGACATGGGAGATGTTAATATTGGCCCAACTGTTACTCAATACACACTTAAGCCCAAGGAAGGTATTAAATTAACGCAGATTACAGCACGCGCTAATGATTTAGCGCTCTCGCTGGCGGCTCACCCAATTAGAATCGAAGCGCCGATTCCTGGCAAATCGGCAGTTGGTATAGAGGTGCCTAATAAAGTTCCTGCCATTGTGACGCTAAAAGAAATGCTAGGATCAAACGAATTCAAACATGCTTCTAATAAATCGAATTTACTCATTGCTTTAGGTAGAAATGTTGCCGGCGAACCGGTCATTATTGATTTAAAGAAAATGCCCCACATGTTGGTGGCGGGTTCTACTGGCACGGGAAAATCAATTTGTCTGCACGCGTTACTAACCAGTTTTTTATATCAGAATTCTCCCGCGAAAATGCGTTTGATTCTAGTTGATCCCAAGCGCGTAGAATTTACGCTCTATAATGGTATACCGCATTTGTTAGCGCCGGTAGTAACCGATGTGGACAAAACAGTTAATGTGCTCCGTTGGGCGGTTTCGGAAATGGAGCGCCGCTTTAAGATATTTTCCGAAACCGGCCGTCGCGATATCGAATCATACAATCAAAATCCTCCCGACGAAAAAATGCCTTATATTGTAATAATTATTGATGAATTGGCCGATTTAATGGCACAAGCTGCCAATGAAGTAGAGGCAGCGATCGTGCGTTTAGCGCAGATGGCGCGCGCGGTCGGTATTCACCTGATTGTTGCTACCCAACGCCCTTCTGTCGATGTTATTACTGGGCTAATTAAAGCTAATATTACTACTCGTCTTGCTTTTGCCGTGGCCAGCCAAATCGATTCGCGCACCATAATTGATCAATCAGGTGCAGAAAAATTGCTGGGTAAAGGCGATATGCTCTATATTGGATCCGATTGTCCTAAGCCCCGCCGTATTCAGGGAGCCTTTATTCAAGAAAAAGAAATCAAGGCCGTCACAGAATTCATTAAGAAAAAAGGTGTGGCAGTCTATGACGAATCAATTATTAACTTTAAAACAAATAGAAAAGGTGTAGCCGGAGAAATGGGTGAAATTAACGACGATTTATATGAAGATGCTAAGGCATTAGTAATACAAAACGGCAAGGCCTCAGCTTCGCTTTTACAAAGGAGAATGCGAATTGGCTATGCGCGCGCTGCCCGACTATTAGATTTATTGGAAGAAGAGGGCATAATAGGACCAGCCGAAGGCGCTAAGCCTAGAGATGTTTTAGTCGACGCAAGCAGCAGCATGCCAGACCATTTTCCGACGTTTCCTGCGCAAAATCCCAGCGATTCAGGAGGACAGAATCACCCCCAGCAATATTAGATTTTGTTCGATTTGACGCTGGCTGTTGATGATATATAATGAATTTAGGACTGTAAAATAGAATGGTCGAGTCCCTCGATTAACTCGGGACTTTGCTGGAGCAAAGGAGGATTTTTGGCTTTATTTTTTACCAAGAAAACAATTCGAACCAAAAAAACCATTGGGCAGATTCTTAAATCAAGCCGCAAAAAGAGAAATATTTCTCTCGAGCGGGCTGAGCAGGAAACTAAAATTAGGCTAAAATATATTTCTGCACTAGAAGAAAATAATTTTAGTGAATTTCCAGCGGAAGTTTACGCTTTTGGTTTTTTGGAACGATATAGCAATTATTTAGGCTTAAATACAGCAGAATTATTAGCGAACTATAAATCAGAAATGAAGATCCATAAACTGATTAAAAAGGCTGCCCCGTCTTCTTCGCCTTTCACCTTAGAAAACTGGCAAAAATTTAAAGAGAAAAAATCTATAACATTAAGTGGACAAACGATTTTAGCTATAACAGTTGCGATAATCATTGTGAGTTTATTAGGTTACGTTTGGTTTCAGGTGAAATCTTTTGCCGCCGCTCCTGAATTAGAAATCAAAAATCCAGAAAATGAAATAGTTGTTTCGATGGATAAGATCATTATTGAAGGCAAAACCGACTCCAGTGCGAGTTTGTCAATCAATAATCAGCCAATTTCGATTGATCCGGAAGGGTATTTTAAGCCTAAATAATTGCTATATCGTTC
>JAMDBS010000144.1 GCA_023487325.1 Patescibacteria group bacterium | reverse complement strand
TGTTTTGGCATATAAACTGCCGCCGCCACTTTAGGTGCAAAAATCAAAGAAATACCCATCATATTTGCCGACAGAAATTTAGGCGCCTCCAAAATGAGCAAAGCCATTTTTCTGGAGGCAATCAGCAAAGTTTGGCAATTAAAATTTGGCAAAAAACCATGGCTCAAATAATTAAAAAAGTCTCCCAAAATCTTAAGTTTAATCGCAATTTTTTAGCCGGAGGATTTTTCCTCTATTTAGGCAGTTTTGTAGTTAATATTTCCAATTACCTTTTTCATCTAATTTTAGGCCGCAGCTTAGGACCAGCCGGCTACGGCATAGTTGTGTCCTTAATCTCTCTTTTGGCAGTACTTTCTGTACCTGCCTCTGCCATTTCCACCATTGCCACTAAATTTTCATCAGACGAAGCGGCCAAAGGAAACCTCGGAGCAGTTAATGAATTTTTAAAAAGACTAAGCGCATATTTACTGATTATCGGCTTGGCAGTTTTTTTGATTTTAATGATTTTTGCGCCGTATCTGGCCAATTATCTTAATATCAATGCCTCATATGTGCGCATAATCGCTATTTTAATTTTATTTGCTTTACTTATTGCTCTTAATCGCGGGCTGATGCAAGGATTAAAATTATTCAAAGCCTTTGCCATCAATACCATGATTGAGCCGATAGTTAAAATCGGCCTGTTTTTATTGCTTTTTTATTTGGGCCTACAAATTACCGGCGCCATCTGGGCTTTGGTCGGCTCCACTGTGGTGGCCTATGCTTTATCTTTTTTACCGCTAAAATCGATTTTCAAAGCTTTAAGAAAACCAATTATTTTACGCTCAATCTGGCGCTATTCTTTTTACACTCTCTTGGTTTTTTTATTTTTATCACTGGTAAGTTATCTTGATGTGCTTTTGGCAAAACACTATTTTTCTTCTGAATTGGCCGGACTTTATGCCGCACTTTCCACCATGGGCAAAATTGTTCTTTATATTAGCATGCCTATTGTCACAGTAATGTTTCCTTTTATTTCTGAAGCTCAGGCAAAGGGCAAAAAACATTTTCCGCTTTTAGCTCAAACTTTTTTGATTGTCGGCGGGCTGTCGCTTTTTGTATTAATTATCTATAAATTCGCCCCTGCTTTGGTGGTTGGCATCCTATTTGGCCAACAATTTCTATCCATCAGCCCATACTTATTAATAATTGGCCTAGCCTATGCACTTTTATCTTTGGATTATGTTTTTATCTACTACTATCTTTCCTTAAAAGATACTTCTTTTTTGTGGTTTTTGATTGCCTCTGTGATTGTCTTTGTTGCCGCTATAGTCATCTATCATCAAAATATTTTGCAGATCATTTACAGCCTAATAGCAAGCTTTGGCTTACTTTTGCTGCTTTTGGCAGGAAAATATATTTATGCTCGCCGTCATAGGCTAAAAATCGCTCTACGGGGTTGATTTTTTTCTTATCTTATCCTAAACTTGAGCTATGCTAAAATCCAAAATATCTATTATTATCCCTGCCTACAACGAAGAGCGTAGCATCAAAAAAACCCTCAAAAATATCCTCAAAGATTTTCATACTCATTACGATTACGAAATCGTGGTGGTTTGTGATGGATGCCAGGATAATACCTACAAAGAAGCAAAAAAAATTGCCAAAATTTATCCGCAAATAAAAATCCATAGCTACAAAAAAAATCAAGGCAAGGGCTATGCCTTAACTTATGGAGTATATCATTCTAGCGGCAATATCATTTCTTTTTTTGACGCCGGCGGCGATTTTGAGGTCAGCTATATTGATAAATTTGTTAAATTAATGGAAGTTTTTGACGCTGACATTGTCATTGGTTCTAAAAGACACCCGGCCAGCCAAGTTGAATATCCTTTAAAAAGACGTTTTTATTCTTATATTTATCACCTCGTGGTCAGAGTATTATTTAATCTCAATGTCAAAGACACTCAAACAGGCTTAAAAGTTTTTCGCCGCGATGTCTTGATAAAAATTATGCCCAGAGCTTTGGTCAAACAATATGCTTTTGATCTGGAGCTTTTGGTAATTGCCAAAAGACTGGGCCATAAGCGTATTTTTGAAGCGCCGGTAAAAATGAATTTTAATGATGCTAAAACCGGCATAAATTATAAATCAATTTATTATATGATCATGGACACTTTGGCGATTTTTTATCGAGCAAAGCTCCTAAAATATTACGACAAAGCGCATATTAGAATTAAAAAGGAGAAAAAATCATGAAAAAAATTCTAGTCACCGGCGGAGCTGGTTTTGTTGGCAGTCATCTTTGCGAAAGACTAGCCAAAATTTCCACCAATAAGGTTTATTCTTTGGATAATTATTTTACCGGCAGCGTTAATAATCATGTTGCCAATGTCACTTACATAAAAGGATCTACAACAAAAATTAGCAAACTTATTAAATTTAAGCCGGATATTGTCTATCATTTGGGCGAATATTCCCGAGTTGAGCAAAGCTTTGATGACATAGAAAAAGTTTGGGAATTTAACAAAGACGGCACCTTTGCGGTTTTGCAATTTGTCCGCCGAGTGGGCTGTAAAATCGTTTATGCCGGCTCAAGCACCAAATTTGGAGATGACGGGCAAGGAAAAAATGCCAGTCCATATGCTTGGAGCAAATCCTCCAACACTCAACTGGTAATAAATTTTGGTCAATGGTTTGATGTGCCTTATGCCATTACTTATTTTTACAATGTTTACGGACCGCGAGAAATCCAAACTGGCAAATACGCTACGCTTATCGCTTTATATAAAGAAAAAATGAGAAATCATGAGCCTCTGACCGTTGTCAAACCCGGCACGCAAAAAAGAAATTTCACTCATGTCGATGATATTATTGATGGGCTTGTCTTGGTTGGTGAACATGGTTTTGGCGATGAATTTGGCATTGGCAGTCCCGAAGCATATAATATACTGGAAATCGCCAAAATGTTTGGCGGCAAGATAAAAATGCTGCCGCCAAGGCGCGGCAATCGCCTGACTGCCGAGGTTATCACTGCCAAAACCCGAAAATTAGGCTGGAAACCGAAAAGACACATTAAAGATTATATTGATAAATTGAAAGAAAATAATTGGCAGTAAGTTGTTTGTTTCCAGTTTCCAGTTTACAGTTTACAGTTAAATAATTCTTTGCTACATTGTTTAAATGCTTAAATGTTTATATGATTAAATGTTTATATGTTTAAATGCTTAAATGTTATCATTCGTTATTAGCAAAAATTAGCCACGCCCGACATGCCAGACAACAGTCGTGGCGGGCGGGATATTAGTGAGGTTATATGAAAATTACAGTTATCGGGGTTGGTTATGTCGGATTAGTGCAGGCTGCTTGCTTGGCAGAGCTGGGAAATCAAGTCTGGGGTATTGATATTGATAAAGTTAAAATTGCCAATCTTAAAAAAGGCATAATCCCCATTTATGAACCGGGATTGGCAGAAATTGTCAAAAGAAATGTGGCTGACGAGAGATTAAAATTTGAGACAAAAATCGGTCCGGCTGTCAAAGATTCAGAAATTATTTTTATCGCCGTGGGCACGCCGCCAAAACACAATGGCGAGGCTGATTTGAGCTATGTAGAAGCCGCGGCAGAAGAAATCGGCAAAAATATTAATGGCTATAAATTAATTGTCAACAAAAGCACTGTGCCGATTGGCACCGGCGATATGGTGGAAAAAATTATCAAAAAAAATTATCGTGGCAAATTCGATATTGCCTCCAACCCGGAATTTCTGCGCGAAGGCGCGGCAGTGGGGGATTTTATGCATCCGGATCGCGTGGTGGTAGGCAATGCTTCTGAAAGAGCAAAAAAAATGCTGGCTAAACTTTACGAACCATTGGATTGCCCAATCCTTTATACCGATATTAAAACTGCTGAGATGATCAAATATGCCTCCAATTCCATGCTGGCCACCCAGATTTCTTTTATCAACTCCATTGCCAACCTCTGCGAATTAGTCGGTGCCAATGTGGAAGATGTGGCCAATGGCATGAGACTGGATGGCCGCATCGGCAAACGATCATTTTTAAATGCCGGAGCTGGTTATGGCGGGTCATGTTTTCCCAAAGATGTTAAGGCTTTGATTCAGATTGCCCGCCGCCATGATTATAAATTTAAAATTTTAGAATCAGTGGAAGACGTCAACCAATTTCAAAGACAAAGCTTAACCGATAAGATTTTGCGCGCTCTGCGCTCACCCAAAGGCAAGACCGTGGCAGTTTGGGGCTTGGCTTTCAAACCCAAAACAGATGATATGCGCGAAGCCCCGTCGATTGATATTATCAAAAACTTACAAGCAGAGGGAGTAAAAATCGTGGCTTATGATCCGGTTGCCCAAAAAGAAGCCAAAAAGATCTTGCCAAAAATCACTTTTGCCGCTGACCCCTATAAAACTGTCAAAGACGCCGATTTATTAGCCATTTTCACTGAATGGGACGAGTTTAAGCATCTGGATCTTCATAAAATCAAGAAAGGCTTAAAATCTCCTCTGGTAGTTGATGGCCGCAACATCTACGACCCCCAAGAAATGAAAGATTTGGGATTTAAATATACCTCGGTGGGTAGATAATTTTCAATTTTTAATTTACAATTTTCAATCAATTTTTAATGACTCAATTTTTAAACATTTGGATTTAAATCTATTGAATAAAAATTTAAAATTTAAAATTGAAAATTGCCCGCAGAGGGTTTCTATTATCATTCCTCTCTTGGCGGTTAATGATTATTTAAGGGAATCAATTCCCCAAATTTTAAAGTTAAAAAATTGCGATTTAGAGATAATAGTATTGCCCAATGAGAGGACTAATGAAAAATGGCCAAAAACCAAAATCATTCCTACGGGATTTTCCAATGCTTCTAAAAAACGCAATCTGGGTGTGAAAAATGCCACAGGCAAGATTGTGGCTTTTTTAGATGACGATGCCTTTCCCAAAGCTGATTGGTTAAAATACGCTCTTGCGCATTTTAAGGATAAAAAGGTGGTGGCAGTGGGTGGACCAGCCATTACTCCAAAAAATAATTCTGTTTTGCAAAAAGCCTCAGCTGCAGCTTATGAAAGCTTTATCGGGGGCGGGCAGACCAGAAATCGCTATTTGCCGATTGGCCAAGCTCATGAAATAGACGACTGGCCATCAGTCAATCTTTTGGTGTGTCGTGATATTTTTCAGAAAACCTCTGGTTTTGACAGCCGCTATTGGCCTGGGGAAGATACTAAATTGTGCCTGGAACTTCTAAAATACGGCCAGATTATTTATGAACCCAAGGCCCAAGTTTATCACCATCGCCGAGGATCATTGATTAAACACTTAAGGCAAATCGGCAACTATGGCCTGCACCGCGGACATTTCGCCCGCAAATACCCACAAACATCCATGCGACTTTTCTATCTCATGCCCACCTTCTTTAGCATCTATTTGATTGTTGGGTTTATTTTATTATTCATTAGTTCTCAATTATCCATTATCAATTATCCATTTAATTTATTTTATTATTTCATACCGCTTTTCATTTATTTCCTCTTAATGCTGATTGATATTATCATTATCTCCTTTCGCTACAAAAATCCCTTGGTGGGCATAGCCACTATCCCTTATATTTTCTTTACACATTTTTATTATGGCTTGAGATTTATCAAAGGCTATTGCTCTCGAGATATCGCCAAAAGCACTCATTCCAAAAAAAGCCAATAAAGTCCACAAATACACAAATTTTACTAATAATACAAATAACACCACTTTGGGATAAAAAAAGACACCCGACGATTCGGGTGCCTCTATAGTTATAGCGAGAATATTACTCAATAATTTCCGCAATTCGCTGGCGGAAATACTTCATGGTATCTTTCAGCAACTTTGCATTGAGTCCTTTTTCTTTCAGGACCGTTTCTACCACCAGATCGCCGCGAAAACCGCTGTCTTTGATGACTCTGAGCATCTGGGCCAGTTCGGTCTTTTGGTAGGAAAGGAAACGGAAGATTTCCTCATTATCCCTAAGTGGCGCCACATGAATAACTTTCGTGCGTGGTAGAAGTTCTTTGAACAATTGCCGCCAGTCTCCCAACATGGAATTACTTCTTAGAATAGTCGGCGGGCGCTTGAGTAACTCATCGGGACGCGGATCGCGACGAGAATGCTGAGTGTCAACAACAAACATTTTATAATATTTTGCTGTCTCTACAATTTCTGAAGGATATTTCCATAGACCTGGAGAAACTTCCAGCAGCACATCTTTGCCACTAGTTTTCAACAAAGTATACTCTTCTAAAGAATGAACAATAGTGGTGATTCCAGGCCTACTTTGCAGTTTTTCGTAGACAGCTGCTGCATAAGTTTTACCAGGGAATAAAACAACATCTATTGGTTTGGGTGCCAAAGGGTTTTTGGCAAATTTTCCCTTGAGAAATTCCAAAGGGTTGCCATCATTCCAGATATTTTCAAGATATCTAACCGGTAAAACTGGATGATAGCCAACACCAATACTCCTTATAGGAGAAATCTGCAAAAAATCATAACCCGCATCCCTCGCCCACTTGGCAACCTGCCCCGGAAAAATCAGACACCAGGGAAAATAACTAATTACATTTATTCCTATCTCCACATAAATCACTCCTTCAACAATTTAATAAAGAACCCTTGAACAATTCAACCCATAATGCTACCATATATTTATCAAATAGTCAAGACAAATAATTATATCTGCAATAATATCTGCGCAATCAGCGTTACCCAACATATCTGGATTTAAAAAGAAGTTTACGTAATTATTCGTATATTCGTTCGATTCGTAATTCGTAGGAAATAAAACGGAGTTTTATTATGAAGATAATGATTGCCTACCCGCCGCTAATCTCGGCCAAGGGTATACCACTGTTGGCACAAAACAGGCAATTTCAATGGTTTAATAGCCCAACTTTTATTTATCCTGTGGTGCCGGCCTATGCTGCCACTATGCTGAAAAAGGCCGGACATCAGGTTGTTTGGGCTGACGGCATCGCGCAAAAACAAAGCGAAGATGATTTTTTGGAATTAATTAAAAAAGAAAATCCTGATTTAATAGTTATCGAATCCAAAACCCCGGTCATCACCCGCCACTGGAAATTTATTAATTATCTAAAAACTCAAGCATTGAAAATTGAAAATTGTCCGCTAAACGCGGATCAGCGGATAGCTGATAAACTGAAAACTGTTTTAGTCGGTGACCACGTGACCGCACTTCCCGAAGAATCCATGCAAAAATGCGCGGTTGATTATATTTTAACCGGCGGGGACTATGATTTCTTGCTTGTAAATCTCGTCAACCACCTCACTAAAGGCGAGAAACTAGAAGCAGGGATATGGTATAGAACAAGCTCAAAATCCAAAGCTCAAATGTCAAATCCTGCCTCGCCTTCCGCTTCGTCGAATCGAGACGAGTCCGCGAGTCAAGGCGGGCAAGCTCAAAATCCAAATGTTTCAAACATTAAAAATTTTACATTAAATGAAAATTGTAAATTGAAAATTGAAAATTTTTCAAATACTGGTCATTTCCTCCTCAACCACGATCTCAACAAATTGCCTATGATCGACCGGGAGCTGACTCAATGGAAACTTTACGCTTACGACAACGGCAATTATAAATACACGCCCGGTACTTACACCATGGCAGCCCGCGATTGCTGGTGGGGCAAATGCACTTTTTGTTCCTGGACCACGCTTTATCCCAAATACCGCCGCCAAAGCGCCAAGAAGATGCTCGATGAAATTGGCATTTTGATTGATAAATATCACATCAAAGAAATTATGGATGACAGCGGCAGCTTTCCAGTCGGAGCGTGGCTTCGGGAATTTTGCCAAGGCATGATCAAACGCGGTTATAATAAAAAAATTGCTTTTGATTGCAATATGCGCTTTGGCACCCTGACACAAGCAGAATGGAATCTAATGGCCAAGGCCGGCTTTCGCTTTATTCTTTTTGGCCTGGAATCAGCCAATCAAAAAACTTTGGATAAAATTAATAAAAATATCAAGGTGGCTGACATTGAGAAAGGGCTCACAATGGCCAAAAAAGCAGGCCTAGAGCCGCATATTACTGCCATGATGGGATATCCGTGGGAAACGCGCGCCGATGCTCAAAAAACCGTTAATTTGGCCAAAAAAATGTTTGACTGCGGCTTGGTAGACACATTGCAAGCTACCATTGTTATCCCTTACCCCGGCACCCCGCTTTATAAATATTGTTTGGAAAATAATCTTTTAAAATTTAATGATTACGACCGCTTTGATCAGCGCGAACAGGTGATGAAATCTCCTTTAACCACCAAAGACGTGCAGGAGCTAACTCAAGATTTGTACAAAGCTTTTATGACGCCAAAATTTATCTGGCGTAAAATTTCTAACATCAAGTCTTGGAGTGATATCAAGTTTCTGGCTCGCGCCGGCGGCAAAGTCTTGGGACATTTAACCGACTTTAGCCATAAAAATCAGCAATGCGAGTGTGAAAACGAAGAGGGAAAGTAATCAGTTGCCAGTTTTCAGTTAACAGCTAAATAGTTAAATGGTTAATTGGTTACTTTGTTTATATGTTTAGATGATTAATTGCTACATGTTACATGCTACATACTAAATTTTATTATTAGTTATTAGCCAAAATTAGTTATTAGCGAGGTTAGATGAAAAACCCCCTAGTTTCCATCACCATCACAACCAAAAACGAAGAGAAAAATATCCAGAATTGTCTGGAAAGCATTAAATTGCAAAGCTATAAAAATATAGAAACTATTGTGGTGGACAATGGCTCCACTGACAAAACCAAAGAAATTGCCAGAAAATACACCAAGAAAGTTTACAACAAAGGTCCGGAACGTTCTGCCCAAAGAAACTATGGCATGATAGACAATTCCCAAGGCGCTTATGTGATGTTTGTAGATGCCGACATGATCTTCTCACCCAACTTGGTTGAATGTTGCGTAAGAAAAATTGAAAATTGTCCGCCTCGGCTCAATAGCCGATTCGAGACGGGTAAATTGAAAATTAAAAATTGCCAGCTTATGGCCTTGCACATTCCTGAAGTAGTGCTGGGTAAAAACTTTTTTAGCCAGGTGCGTCGATTTGAGCGCAGTTTTTACAATGGCACTGTCATTGATGGTGCGCGCTTTTTTGAAAGAACCGCCTTTATCAAAGTTGGCGGTTTTGATAAAACCATGAGTGGCCCGGAAGATTGGGATATTGATAAAAAAATAAACCACCAATACACTAATCGTACAAATAATACGAATAATACCGAGAGAGGGGAAGGGGCGATTGGATTATTATTGGCTGATAGTAAATACAAAAGTTGGTCATTGGAAAAACTGATTGTTGAAAAGGGTGTGAACCCTAGAGAGTACGGTTCGGTGATTTATCACAATGAATCTGAGTTTAATCTACAAAAATATCTAGCTAAAAAAGGCTATTATTCCACCAGTTTTGATACCTATGTCAAAAAATGGGGGGCTGATGATGTTGATGTCAAAAAACAGCTTGGCCTAAGCTATCGCTTTTTCGGCGTTTTCACCGAAAACGGCAAATGGAAAAAATTATTCTCCCACCCCATCTTGACCGGTAA
>JAMDBS010000048.1 GCA_023487325.1 Patescibacteria group bacterium | reverse complement strand
TCTGAGGTTGTGTTAAAACTAAGAATTATTTTATGTTAATTTATTTTATCATCTTCATCTTCGGCCTCATCATTGGTTCTTTCTTGAACGTGGTAATTTATCGTTTAAAAGAAATGGAAACCATTGTTAATACTCGCTCGCATTGCCCGAAATGTAAGCGCGAATTAGCTTGGTATGATTTA
Organism: Patescibacteria group bacterium; assembly: GCA_023487325.1. Next base: position 10,093 of record JAMDBS010000048.1, on the reverse strand, counting down.
ATACCATTTTTGTCTTTCATTATACTTAAAACCAAGTGTCGCTATTGCGGAAAACCAATTTCTTGGCAATACCCATTGGTTGAGATAGGCACTGCTTTATTATTTACTTGTATTTATTGGCATTTCGGCAATACTTTCCTTACTTACTTCTTAATTCTTATTTCTTGTTTCTTAATAGTAATTTTTGTCTATGACTTATTGCATTACATTATTCCTAACGAGATGATCTGGCCCGCCATTATACTCACCCTATTATATCTTTGCATTTCCCCGTTTATCAAACTCTACCCCTCTACCCCTTTACACCTCTACACCCTATCCCTTACCCCTGCTTTAATCGGATCTGCCATCGGTGCCGGCTTTATTGGACTGCTAGTTTTAATTACCAAGGGCAAGGGTATGGGCGTGGGGGATATAAAGCTGGGTTTTTTACTCGGTTTGCTTAATCCATATCCGTATACAATCTTATCTCTGTTCGTCGCCTTCGGATTAGGTGCGTTAGTAGGAATATTTTTAATTATATTCAGCAAAAAATCTTTTAAAACCGCTATTCCGTTTGGTCCATTTTTAATCGTCGGCATATTCGTTACCCTATTTTGGGGTCAGAAAATTGTGGAGTGGTACTTGAGCTTAGGTTAAAAAAATTTTTAATTGTTAATTTTTAATTTCTATATAATTTATATGAAAATTAGAAATTAGACATTAGAAATTATTGAAAGGACATCATGTTTAACAAAAAAGGCTTTACCCTCGTTGAATTACTCGTCGTGGTTTTTATTATTGGTATTTTAGCTAGCGTGGTTTTAGTAGCCACTAGCTCGGCTCGTTCTAAGAGCCGCGACGATAAACGAAAAGTCGATGTTGATACCATTGCCCAAGCTGCCGAAATGTACTATTCGCAAAATCGCAAATATCCTTGCGCTAGTTGTACGAATTTTAATACCCTTAATTGGGCAGCTTTGCAAAATGATTTAGGCTCTTATATTAGCGCTTGGCCGGATAATTCAAAAGGTGACTATATTTATGCTGTAAACAACACGGCTAAAAAATATGTAATTGATGCTAAGCTAGAAAGGAAAACAGATACGACTACTGCTTGTGTAGACAATGTTGATAATGCCGTTTCTGACACTTGCTACGCTTCAGATAATAGTTCCCATTACCGCCGCGTCAGCCAGTAGCATGTTTAAATTCTTTCTTCTTAATCCTTAATTCTTACCACTTGCTTCTTACTTCTTTTAGAATCGGAGTTTTTGCATGACTAAAGGTATGACTTTGATTGAGCTAGTAGTAACCATTGGTATTGTAATGCTTTTATTACTTGCTGGTATTCCTAGCTATAATCATTTTGCTAACGTAAATAATTTAAATCAGGCCGCTGATGACGTCAAAAGCGCTATTTTGGATACTCAAAGTCTGGCATTATCGCCTCAAGAAAATTTAAACGAAGCAGTTCCTGACCAATACGATGGTTATATTATAGAATTTAGCAATACAAGTCCAGAATATTACATTTATCAGGTGAAAATTAACTCCGATCCATTAGTAAAAAATAGTATGCCAGTTAAAGTATTTAGTTTGCCTACTGGAATTAATTTTGGCAATAGTCAAAACATCCAATTTTCCATTGCCAATCAAGGGAAGATTGTGGCATGTTCAGAAACAAAGAGAGTTGCAATTGTAAGCGATAAATTGACTTTAGATAACACTAAAAACATTAATGTTAATTGCGCTACGGGTCAAATCACTACCAATACTCCTTAAATAATCCTGACTTATAATTTATAACTAATCCGAGGTGGATTATTTTTTTTGTGTATAATATGAATTTGTGTATAATATAGTAAGATCAAGAAAGGCTGTTATATGTCAAATTATTTAATTTACTCAGATGGTGGTAGTCGCGGCAACCCTGGTCCGGGGGGTTATGGTTTTGTAGTTAAACATTGTAATAAAATAACTAAACGCTCCGGTTTTATCGGCATCTGTACCAATAATCAAGCTGAATACACTGGTGTTTTAAAAGCGTTGGAATATCTAGTAAATAAGTTTTCAGCAACAGAAAAAAAAGAGGGAATAGAAATAAAATTTTTCTTAGATTCGCAACTGATTGTTGAACAAATGAACGGTCGCTATAAGATAAAAAATGAAGGACTAAAGCCATTATTTTGGCAAATACGGGGATTGATTATGGATTTGGGCGGAAAAGTTACTTTTTCTCATGTTCCGCGCGAGCAAAATAGTCTGGCCGACGAATTAGTTAACGAAGCCATCGACAGTCAAACCCTAAATCCCAAATCCTAAACCCTAAACAAATCCAAAATTAAAATATTAAAATTACAAACGTTTGGAATTTAGTACATTGGAAAATTTATTATTGTTTAGGATTTAGAGCTTAGAATTTAGATATTATGGAGGCAATATGTTTAAAAAAGTTGATCCCAAACAAAATTTTCCCAAACTTGAAGAAGATATTTTAAAATTTTGGGAAGATAATAAAATTTTTGAAAAATCCCTCGAGATTAATAAAGACAAAAAAAAATTTAATTTTTATGATGGTCCTCCTTTTGCCACCGGCTTGCCGCATTACGGCCATATTTTAGCTATGGCTATCAAAGATGCTGTTGTGCGCTATAAAACCATGCAGGGGTACTATGTGCCGCGTAAATTTGGTTGGGATTGTCATGGTTTGCCAGTGGAAAATTTAATCGAAAAAGAGCTGGGAATTTCCGGCAAACCGGATATTGAAAAAATGGGCGTAGAAAAATTCAATAATGCATGCCGCGCCAGCGTTTTAAAATATACCGGTGAGTGGCGAAAAACCATTCGACGAATCGGTCGCTGGGGCGATCTAGATAATACCTATGTTACTATGGATAATAATTATATCGAAAGTATTTGGTGGGTATTTAGTCAGATTTATGAAAAAGACTTGATCTATAAAGGCTTTAAGAGTATGCCGTATTGTCCGCGTTGCGGCACGCCGCTTTCCAATTTTGAGACAAATTTGGGTTATAGGGAAAATGTTTCTGACCCGTCAATTTATATAAAATTTAAAATATTGGATAAAAAAAATACTTATTTTCTAGTTTGGACTACTACTCCCTGGACTTTGCCCGGTAATGCAGCGCTAGCGGTGGGTAAAAATATCGATTATAGCGAAATAAAATTAGATAACGGCGAAATGCTGATCTTGGCCAAAGACAGAATCGCTGATTCAATAAAAGAAAATTACAAAGTCATCAAAAACTATAAAGGTAAAGATTTATTAAATTGGCGTTACGAGCCATTATATAAATTTATTTCTTTTAAGGAAAAAGCGCATTATGTAATTGATGCCGATTTTGTTTCCACTGGCGATGGCACAGGGATAGTGCATATTGCGCCGGCTTTTGGCGAGGACGATTTAGAATCCGGCCTAAAATTAAGTTTGCCGATTTTACAAACCGTAGACAAAAATGGCAAAATGATTCCCGAGGTTATTCCTTGGCAAGGAATGTTTGTTAAGACTGCCGATCCGAAAATCATTGATGAGCTTAAAGAAAGAAACTTGCTTTATCGATCCGAAACAATCAAGCATACTTATCCGTTTTGTTGGCGCTGCGATTCGCCTTTAATTTATTATGCCATCGATAGTTGGTTTATTAAGGTTTCTGCTATCAGAGATAAATTGGTAAAAAATAATAAAAAAATTCATTGGATGCCGGAACATATTAAAAACGGCCGTTTTGGTAAATGGCTGGCAGAAGCCCGTGATTGGGCAGTATCAAGAAGCCGTTATTGGGGCGCTCCGGTGCCGATTTGGCAATGCAACAATAAAGTTAAAAGTGCAAAGTTAAAAGTGCAAAGTTTTTGTCATAATATTAAGGTCATTAACAGCGTAGCAGAGCTAGAAAAATTGTCGGGTAAGAAAGTTAGTGATTTACATCGCCCATATATTGATAATATTGAAGTTAAATGCGATAAATGCGGCGGTAAAATGAAACGAACGAGTGAAGTGCTTGATTGTTGGTTTGAATCAGGTTCAATGCCTTATGCGCAATATCATTATCCATACGAAATGAAGGAATCAGAATTTTTAAATAATTTTCCGGCTGATTTTATTGCCGAAGGCTTAGATCAAACTCGGGGCTGGTTTTACACCCTCCATGTAATTGCTGCGATTTTATTTGATAAACCCGCTTTTTATAATTGTATCGTTAACGGAATTATAGTGGCTAGCGATGGCAAGAAACTATCTAAAAGACTAAAAAATTATCCTGAACCAAGCGAAATTTTTAACAAAGAAGGCGTTGATGGCTTGCGTTGGTTTTTGCTTTCTTCTTCGGCTGCTGTTGCCGAAGACGTCAGATTTTCTTCTCAACACGTTGCCGACACAGTCAGGAGAGTGATTTTAATTTTTTGGAATATTTATTCATTTTTTACAACTTATTCCCAGCTAGATGGTTTTAAACCAGATCGGAAAAATAGCGATTCAAGCAATATTCTTGATAAATGGATAATTAATTATTTAAATCAAACCATTAAAACCACTACAGAAAATTTAGATACTTACGATTTGCCAAAAGCCTTGCGATCTATGGAAAACTTTATCACCGATTTGTCAGTATGGTATTTGCGTCGTAGCCGAAAAAGACAAGACAAAAATAATTTCTACCAAACTCTTTACGATGTAATTATGACTTTAATAAAATTATTGGCACCATTTATGCCGTTTATTTCTGAAGCGATATACCAAAACTTAAAAGGTAAAAACGATCCCGAGTCTGTGCATTTGTGCCAGTGGCCGGAGCTAGACACTAGACGTCAGACGATAGACGATAGTTTATTAAAGAGCATGAAAAACGCGCGAGAGATTGTTGAATATGCTCATGCTCTGCGCGCGGAAGCAAAAATTAAGGTTAGGCAACCGCTACTAGAATTAAGAATTAAGAAGCCAGGATTAAGTCAGGATCTGCTTCAAATTATTGCTGAAGAAATAAATGTTAAAAAAGCTATTATCGATAAAAACATCAAAGAGAGTTTATATTTAGAAACTAAAATTACACCCGAGCTTAAAGAGGAAGGTTTAGTGCGTGAAATTATCCGTCAAATTCAATCTGCGCGTAAAAGAGCAAGCCTAAATCCGCAAGATCGAATTTCGATTTATCTAGATTTCTATAATAATATAGAATATGAAAAAGCCTTTAATAAATATAAAAATCAAATTATTTCGCAGATAATCGTTGAAAAAATCCTTACTACATTGCCGAGTAAGCCATATTTTGAGGTAAAAACCCGAGATTTTTATATTAGTATCGTAAAATAGACTCCCAGACATGAAAAAAATAAATTTTGGACTACCCAAACCTATCGATTGGCTGTTGTATTTGATACCTATTATCTTAACAATTGCTGGCATTGTAATTATATACAGCCTAACGTATTACAATAACAAAATCGGCTTATTTTATAGCCAAATTATTTATGCTGCCATAGGCATAATCTTAATGTCTATTTTTACATTCATAGATTATAGGAACTTCCAAGGTGTGGCCTGGTATTTATATTTTGCCGGACTCATTCTTCTAATATTGGTACTCTTTTTTGGCAAAACTGTTTTAGGCGCTAGCCGTTGGCTAGATTTAAAAATTTTTCAGCTGCAGCCAGCGGAATTTTTTAAGCTCTGCTTGATTATTATGTTGGCCAAATTCTTTTCCGATCGGATAGATAAAATCAACTTTAAAAACATTCTTTTTGGCATAATTTTACTAATTATTCCCGGTATATTAGTTTTGCGCCAACCAGATCTAGGAACCTTGATGGTTTTATGTTTTATTACGTTGATGATTATTTTATCAGCGAAAATTTCCCGGATACAGTTGCTTACGTTAGGGGTGATAATTTTAATAGTTTTACCAGGAACATGGTTTTTATTAAAAGATTACCAAAGGCAGCGTTTAAGCACATTCTTAAATCCTAATGCTGACCCTTATGGTTCTGGATACAACGTGCTTCAGTCTACTATTACCGTAGGAAGCGGGGGATTGCTGGGGCGCGGATTAGGTCACGGTCCGCAATCGCAGTTAAATTTTCTGCCAATCGTTTATACAGATTTTATTTTTGCGGGTTTGGCAGAGGCTAGCGGTTTTGTCGGATCAGTTATTTTGATTGTTTTGTTTATGTTTTTAATTGCGCGAATACTATCGATAGCGCGTATATCCAAGGATTATTTCGGGACTCTAATTGCTATTGGCATTGCGGCAATGCTTATTTTTCAAGTATTCGTTAATATTGGAATGAATATCGGAATTTTGCCTGTAACAGGTATTCCATTGCCTTTCGTTAGTTCTGGTGGAACTTCTTTGATAGTTAATTTTATTTGTGTTGGAATCTTGCAGAGCATATATCTTAGGCATAAAAAGATTACTTTTTGATAAAACTTATAATTTTTTGAAATTTGTTTTGGTTTATAGAAGCTAGTTTAAAAATATGAACTTAGAAAAATGGCATTAAAACCAGCTTCCGCAAACTAACACCTAACCTTCCGTACCCTTACGTGGATTATTCCAGCGCCCATTTGACATTTGAGATAATACTATGATATACTGGCTATAGATTCTGAAAAGAATTATATTTATGTTTTATCAATTAAAAAATTTACAGGAATAACATGAGTGAAATCGCGGTTATAAAAACCGGTGGAAAACAATATAAAGTTCAGGCAGGCGATATTGTAAATATCGAACTTTTAACCTCAAAAAAAGACGAAAAAATCGAGTTGCCAGATATTTTAAATGGTAAAAAAGTACAAGCTACAATTTTAGAAACCACCAAAGCCGATAAAGTGAAAACTCTGAAATTTAAAGCCAAAACAAGATTTATTCGCCATTTGGGACATCGCCAAAAACACACTAAAATTAAAATTGATAAAATTGTTTGATTTTATTAATCTAAGTCTATGAATTTATTTACAGTAATTAAAAATTATTTTCTGGGTGTTTACGAGGAAACGAAAAAAGTAAATTGGCCCACGCGTACGCAAACACTAAAAAACACTTTAAATATTGTGGTGGCTATTATTGTGCTTACCGTAGTTTTTGGCTTGATAGATTATGGTTTATCTTCCCTGGTAACCTTTCTTTTAACTAGGAGATAAAAATGAAAAAAGCAGATGAAATAAAAAAGGAACCAACTAAAAACACCAAGCCTATTATTGAAGAAGCGAAAACCCAAAAGCAAGCCGGCTTGCGTGGTTGGTATGTTATTCATACCTATACTGGTTACGAAGATCAGGTTGCTGAAAGCTTGCGTCAACGTATTGAATCAATGGGTATGGAAGATAAAATATATAATGTGACTGTTCCAACGGAAAAACAAATTGAAATTAAAAACGGCAAGCGAAGTACTGTAGAAAAAAAGATATTTCCCGGTTATGTGATGGTAGATATGATAGTAACTGACGATTCCTGGTATGTAGTTAGGAATACTCCCAATGTAACAGGTTTTATCGGTCTAGGTATTCGACCTACACCAATGATGCCCGAAGAAGTTGAGCGTATTAAAAAAAGAATGGGAGTAGAAGAGCCAAAATACAAAATCGAACTTAAAATTAATGATTTGGTGCGTATAACTGATGGTCCACTGAAGGGTTTTGAGGCTAAGGTTACCGAAATCGATGAAGAAAAGGGTAAGGTAAAGATTTCAATAAACATGTTCGGCCGCGAAACCCCGGTTACGTTAGACTTTCTACAAGTAAAGAAAATATAAGCAGTAAATTCTAATCTCTAATATCTAATTTCTAAACAAATTCAAATAATAAAATTCAAAACTTGTTTAGAATTTAGAGCATATGATTTAGGATTTTCCAAACGAAGAGAGGTTTTATGGCAAAAAAAATAAAAACAATAATAAAATTACAATGCCCAGCTGGGAAGGCAAATCCAGCTCCTCCAGTTGGTCCGGCATTGGGTCAACACGGCTTAAATATTATGGATTTTTGTACAAAATTTAATGCCGCTACTAAACAAATGGGCGACACTATTATTCCGGCTGAAATTACTGTTTACGAAGATCGAACATTTGATTTTAAACTTAAAAAGCCGCCAGTATCGATTATGATTAAAAAGGCTATTAAATTAGAAAAAGGTTCTGGTGTGCCAAACCGAGATAAAGTTGGAAAAATATCCAAAGATCAGATCAAGAAGATTGCTGAGGAAAAAATGAGCGATTTAGATGCCCGGACTGTGGAAAATGCAATGAAAACAATTGAAGGAACTGCCAGAAGCATGGGTGTTACAGTAGAATAAAACGCCAATAATTTTTTATTAATAACAAAAACCCCGCCATATTGTGGCGAGGTTTTTGCTTTGCCCCTCTATACTTCTAGCTTCTTGTCGCTCTCCTAATATTTATTGTGAGAGCGTCGCTAGTGTAATAGAGAGTGTCCTGACCAAGAAGAGACCTAAGGAGGGGAAAGGCCAAGTCCCAGTCAGGACACCGCCTATTACAATCTTTATTTTTAACGTATAATTATAGCATGGATTCAGCATTTTGTCAAGAGCAAAAATATATTTTAGGGTTTTCCTGCAATTCGCAGATTGGCTCACGAACGATGGCAAAAATTTTGTCCGCATTTAATAACCCGGAAAAGGCTTGGAAAGCTAGCTCGAAAGAACTGATCAAACATGGCTTAGAGCCAAAGATTGCTAACTTAATTATCCAAACCCGTGAAAAAGTAAATCCCGACGAAGAATTAATGAAAATCAATAAACTAGGTATTAACATTATTACAATCGGTAGCAAAAACTACCCAAAACTCTTAAATGAAATTCCTGACCCGCCCGCTATTCTATATATTAAAGGTGAACTTTCTTTTAGGGACGAACTTGCAATAGCAGTAGTGGGTTCGCGTAAACATACCAATTATGGAGCAAGGGTTTGTTCAGATATAGCAGGAGAATTGGCGACAAGCGGACTAACAATTATTTCCGGTTTAGCTCTAGGCATAGATGCGATATCTCATCAGGTAGCACTTTCCGCTGGGGGTAGGACAATTGGTGTTTTAGGTTGCGGACTTGATCAGATTTATCCTGTTTCTAATCGTCATCTTGCCGAAAAGATTATCAACGGCCGAGGCGCAATAATTAGCGAATTTCCCATAGGAACACCACCCATGAAATATAATTTTCCTATTCGCAATAGAATAATTGCGGGTCTTTCGATGGGAGTTGTGGTAGTGGAAGCCAATTTAAAGTCTGGTTCACTCTTAACTTCCAGGGCGGCTATAGAGTATAATAGGGAAGTATTTGCGATTCCTGGCAGTATTTATAGTGATAATTCCTTGGGACCAAATAATTTGATTAAAATGGGTGCTAAATTAGTAAATAGCGCCCAAGATATTTTAGAAGAATTAAACCTTGCCGATCAAGTCAAACGAGTAAAGGCAAGAGAAATTTTACCTGATAATAAAGAAGAAGGCATATTACTGACAATCTTATCAAAATCCGAGTCTACTCATATTGACAAATTGGCAAAACAGTCTAAACTAGAAATGGCTAAAATAAATCAAACCTTAATTTTAATGGAAATGAAGGGGAAAGTGCGTAACCTCGGAGGGAACCTGTATGTAAGAAATTAGTTGTTGGTTTATAGAAGCTAGTTTGAAAATTGTAACATTGAAAATTCAATAAAAATTTAAAATTAGAAATTAAAAATTAAAACATGAACCTAGTCATCGTTGAATCTCCCGCGAAGGGAAAAACAATCGAAAAATATTTAGGCAGCGACTACAAAGTAGTCGCCTCTTATGGTCATGTGCGTGACTTGCCAATCGGTGAGTTAGGCGTTGATACGGCAAACAACTTTGCACCTAAATATGTGATACCTACTAAAGCGCGAAAAAATATATCTAATCTTAAAACTTTAATTAAAAATGCCGATAAAATTTATTTGGCGACTGATTATGATAGAGAGGGTGAGGCAATTGCTTGGCACATTATGCAGGCTTTGGGCCTGCAAGATCAAAACTCAAAACTCAAAACTCAAAAGTACAGTAGGATTACTTTTACCGAAATTACTCAAGATGCCATTAAAGAATCAATTACTAAGCCTA
>JAMDBS010000101.1:9484-10356 GCA_023487325.1 Patescibacteria group bacterium | reverse complement strand
AGGCAGGGAAGGAACGAACATGGCTAAAAAAGGAAAAAGACCAGAAATTGCTTTAGTTTGTCAGGAGTGCAAGGCGAAAGGCAAAACAAGAAGAAATTACAATGCCAATCGCAATGTTATTAACACACCTGAAAAGCTAGAGCTTAAAAAATATTGTTCAATGTGTAGGAAGCACACAATTCACAAAGAATCCAAACTTCCGCCATCCAAGAAACAATAAATTTTGACAATGCAAAAAGCCGGCGTAGCTCAATGGAGAGAGCAGTTGCCAAGGTTGGGCTTGACATTTATCTCTATTTGCACTGGATGTTATGATAAAGCGAAAGCTTTTACATAATGAGGTTCGAATCCTCCGATAGAGATTTGTCATATTGCCTACACCAATTAAGTAGGGCAACAGGCTGTGGGTTCGAATCCTGCCGCCGGCTTCAAATTTTATTTTATTGATTTTTAAAATCTTTGTTTACCAGTGTCTCAACACAAATTTTTAAATTCAATAACTACAATTAAAGCCCCGGGTTTATTCCCAGGGCTTTTAATATTCAGCATATTATGCTATATTTTTAGTGATATAAAATTATTTATAATCAAATATTTTATGCGGGCATAGTTAAACGGTATAACGGTGGTCTCCAAAACCATTGTTGGGGGTTCGATTCCCTCTGCCCGTGCCAAAAATATTCATCATTTGTCGAGTTTGTGGTATAATGAATTTGTGAGAAAAACCAGGGAAGTTTTCCACAGGATCAAGTAAATTTGAGAATATTTTAGATATAGCGATAAGGAGGGTAAGTGCTAGATATCGGTTTTGATAAAAAGCCTGCACAAAACATGGCGGCTAATATTGCGCCCAGCAAATTGAACGCCGATAA
>JAMDBS010000101.1:2395-9431 GCA_023487325.1 Patescibacteria group bacterium | reverse complement strand
GTGTTAAAAAATCCAACGAGGAGCCCCTGGAAATGCCAAAAATGGCTTCATTGGAAGGCGCCAGCCCTAGCAAAATCTGGGGCATATTTATTTTAATTTGCGCTTTTTTGTTTATTGGCGCATTTTTATATTTATTTTTGAATAAATACTACAAAACGTCGCAAATCACTACTGCCAAAGCTAAATTAAATCAATTAAATGAAGAAATCGCCTCCAGCGGATTAAAAGAAATTGAAGATCAGGCTCTAAGATTTCAAAACGGCATCTCCAATATCAATAAGTTTACCTCAACCAGTGTAAATTGGTCTGATTTTTTTGATGCTTTGCAAAAAACTGTCACCAAAGATGTTATTTTTTCCAATTTTAGCGCCAACAGCAAAAATGAAATTTCCATGAAAGGCCAGGTTGGTAGTTATGATTCAATGGCAATCTTCTTGCAGAGTTTAAAAAATTCCAATAAATTTACCGATGTTAAGCTTATTGCTTCATCAAAATCTACTGCTTCCACCGGCCCTACAGCCACAGCCAGCGATAAATCAGAAAAGGTCAATTTTGAAATAAGCGCAAAAATGAATACCAGCAAGGAGACAAAATGAGCAAAGAAAAACATTCCAGCTGGCCAGCAGTTATAGTTTTTTCATTAATTGTGATGTTCGGTATCGGCTATTTTGCTATTCCTCCTTATCTTGAAATAAATAAAGAGCTGAATTTTAATTACGCAGTATTAAATAAAGAAATTAGCAAAACCCAACAAAAAATTGATGATTTAAATTATCTAAAGGGGCAATTTGCCAACAATAAAACCGAAGTTGACCAACTCAATTTGGCTTTGGCAAAAAACAATCTTGCTGATATTATTACCAGTCTTAATAAGATGAGCCAAGAAAGCGGAGTGACCATGAGCGATCTTAAGCCGACTACCAAAGATAGTTCGCCAAAAATTTTAACTGTGAATATCAAGGGTTTTTATGATGGCTTAAAAGCTTTTCTGGCTAAATTGCAAAATAATATTCAGCCATTATCAGTCAGCGATATTGTTTTAACGCAAGCCAGCTCGGAAATTACCAAAGGTTTGCTGGGAGCAAATTTGACCGTAAATATCTTTCAAGCAGACCAATCAGCCAGTTCAACAAATTCAAATAACACGTCTGCCAGTAAGCAAACAGGAGAATAATGCAAAACACAAAATATATTAGTATTTTTGGAATTATCTTGGTTTTAGCTGTGGCTGGCGGACTTTATTATTGGTTTGGGCAAATTGCACCAGATGCGGCTCAAGTAGATCAAAAAGCCGCAGAAGTTAAGATGGTTGATAAAAATATTTTAGCCAATCCAAATGCTAAAAAAATTACCGAACGACAAATATACGGCAATGTTCCTTTGAATGTGACTGAAAGCGAAACAGGCAAGAGCAATCCATTTGAATAAAAATGAATAAATTAGTTGATATTAAACCGGGTATGCGACAAGAAGAAATCGCTAAAGCTTATAGCGATCATTTAGGTTTGCCAATGATATCATTAAAAGGCAAAAAAATTCCTGAAAATGTTTTGGAAATTATTCCTAAAAACATTGCCTTAGAAAACAAAATTATTGCTTACGAGCTGACTAAAGATAAAACTCCAATATTAAAGCTGGCTGTGGCTGATCCGGAAAAATTGCAAAGCAAGGCCCCGGTATTTTTGGTTAATTTAAAAAAACAAAAAGGCTATAATTTCCAGATGGCTATTATCACTTTAAGCGATTTTGATTATGCCCTGGATTTATACAAAAAAGAACCGCCAAAACCGCCGAAAGAAGCACCCAAACCGCCAAAAGAGGAACATCAGGAAGACAAAAAACCCCTGCAAGCGTTTAAAGGCACTCCGCCGGCAAGCTTAATAAATAAATTTATTGCTTATGAAGTCTTGAATAAATTTCCAGAGGATGTGGCCAGAAAATATCGTTTAATAGTTTTTGAGAGCTCCGACAAGGACAATTCCATCAAAGTGGCTGCGGAAAATCCTGACAGTCAGCAAGTCAAAGATATTCTTAATTTTATTGAAAAGCGTAATGATGTAAAAATCGAAGTTTTTAAAACCACCAGCAAGGATATTGATTACGCTTTAAAACTATATCAACAAACTCTGCCCACACCCCGTGCGCCAAAACTAGAAGAAAAAGCACAGGCAGAATCAGATAAAAATGAAGCTATACCATTGGCTAAGCCAATCCCGGAATTGGATAAAAAACCTGTTGATCAATTGCCCCCATTAAAAAAAGAAAATTTACAGCCATTGAAAGAAAAGCCGATTAAAACTGAAGCAGTAGATAAGAATAAAGAAAAGCCAGCCGAGGTTAAATCAGAAGAAGTAGGGGACATTGAGCTTCATGAAGATAACTATAAGCCTTTTGTTTCAGAAGATATGGAAAAAAATCTTAATAATTTATTGCCGGCTGGCATTAAAGATTTAGATTCTTTATCCGCAATTATTAAAGGTGGGGTGATCCCTAAAATTGTAGCTGCTATTATTTTTTACGCTGTCGAATCGGAAGCCAGCGATATTCATCTCGAACCGACAGCCAAAGACTATCGTTTGCGTTATAGAATCGATGGAGTTCTTAAAGATCTTGTTAACATGCCGCTTTCTTTGCATCTGCCGATTGTCTCTAGAATCAAAATTTTATCCAATTTAAAAATAGATGAACAACGTGTGCCGCAAGACGGCCGTTTCGATGTCATCGTCGGCAAAAAAAATATTGATTTGAGAGTCTCTACTTTGCCCACTGTGCATGGTGAAAAAGTGGTGATGAGAATTTTAGATAAAAGCGCCAGTGTGAAAAACTTGGAAGATTTGGGCTTTACTGGCACCAATTTGAAAAGGGTTTCAGAAAATATCAGCAAACCTTATGGCATTATTTTGGCAACCGGTCCCACCGGCAGCGGTAAATCTACCACCTTGTATGCAATTTTAAATAAAATTAGTAACCCTGAGGTTAATATTATTACTTTAGAAGATCCGGTAGAATATGAAATTGCTGGTATCAACCAATGCCAGATTAGGCCAAAAATCGGCTTTACTTTTGCCGATGGCTTAAGAAGTATTTTGCGCCAAGATCCCAACATTATTATGGTAGGAGAAATCCGCGATGCCGAGACAGCTTCCATGGCTACCCACGCAGCCTTAACAGGACATTTGGTGTTGACTACTTTACATACCAATGATGCGGCTGGAGCCTTGCCGAGATTGATTAATATGGGTATAGAACCATTTTTAGTGACTTCGGCCATCAATTGCATCATCGCTCAAAGATTGGTGAGAAAAATTTGCGAGCATTGTAAAACCGAAGTTAAATTGCCGGCGCCAACAATAGACTCAATCAAAAAAACTTTAGCTGAGAGCAAAAATAAGGAAGTGCTAGATTATAAAGACAAGGAAATGAAATTTTTTAAGGGCAAGGGTTGTGCATACTGCAGCCATGGGTATAAGGGCCGAGTAGGTATTTACGAAGTCTTGCCGATTACCAATAAAATTGAGGATTTGGCGGTACACAAGCGACCAGCCAGCGAGATTCAAAAACAAGCCATTGAAGAAGAGATGGTTACCATGAAGCAAGACGGTATCATCAAAGCCATCAAGGGAATTACCACTATTGATGAAATTTTGAGAGCAACAAGCGACTAATTGCAGAAATTTTCAATGTTCAATTTACAATTTACAATTATAGTTTGAAAATTTATTAATTTTAAAATTTATTGAAAATTGAAAATTACTAATTTACGTGAGGTGTGTTTATGCAAAAATTGGATGGTAAAATTGAAAAGCTATTAGACATGGCTATAAAATATAAAGCCAGTGATTTGCATTTGCTGGTGAAATCCAGTCCAATTATTAGAATTGATGGTAAACTGATGGCTGTGCCCAATGAACCGGTATTAACTTCGGAATCTGCCCAAGAACTGATTAAATCATTGATGAGCGCTGAACAGTTAGAGAGGCTGATGCAAAAGAAAGAGCTGGATTTTTCTTTTGGCTACGAAAATATGCGTTTTCGTGCCAATGCTTTTTTTGAAAAACAGGAGATGGAGGTGGCCTTAAGGTTAATTCCCAGCAAAATTAGGGCGTTGCAAGAGTTGGGATTGCCGCCGATTTTAGAAAATTTTTCCACCCATTCGCAGGGCTTTGTGATTATTTCTGGTCCTACCGGTCATGGCAAATCAACCACTTTGGCCGCGCTAATTAATCATATCAACAGCACTCGTTCGGAACATATTATTACCATTGAAGACCCCATCGAATATCTTTTTGAGCATAAAAAATCCATTGTTTCCCAGCGTGAGGTTGGCTCAGACACCAATTCCTTTGGCCGAGCCTTGAAATCAGCTTTGCGCGAAGATCCGGATGTGCTGTTGGTGGGGGAGATGCGCGATTTGGAATCCATTGAAGCGGCGCTGACTTTGGCGGAAACCGGTCATTTGGTATTCACTACTTTGCACACCAATTCAGCCGCACAAACCGTGGATAGAATTATTGACGTTTTTCCGCCTCATCAGCAACAGCAAGTGCGTTCGCAATTTGCCAATGTGCTCTTGGGCATTGTTTCGCAGAGATTGATTCCCAGAACATCCGGAGGCCGTATTGCTGCTTGCGAAATTATGATAGCTGATAATGCAGTGAGAAATCTTATTCGCGAAGGCAAAACGCATCAACTGACCAATATTATTCAAACCAGCGCTTCGGAGGGAATGATTACTCTTGATAAGGTTTTGGCCGAGCTGGTCAACAAGGGTGAGATTTTAATTGATGATGCGCTTATTTGGGCTCTCAACCCCAAAGAACTGAAAATGCAAGTATATTAATTAGGCTAATTTTCAATGATCAATTTACAATCAATGTTTAAAAATTAATTAATTTGAAAATTCATTGTAAATTGAAAATTAAAAATTGAAAATTTAAACAATATTTATGTCTATTCCCTTTTTCAACCGCATTTCTGCTTCAGATAAAGCTTTTTTTGCCCGCCAAATTGCCACCATGATTTCCAGCGGGCTGACTTTGGATAAGGCTTTACAGGTGGTTATCAGCCAGACAAAAAATAAAAATTTTAGAGAAATTTTACAAGAAATATTGGCCGCTATTGAGAGCGGTTCGCCATTTTCTGCGGCTATTGCCAAACATCCGCAAGTTTTTGATAAAGTTTTTGTCAACATTGTGGTTTCCGGCGAAGCAGTAGGAAAATTAGGAGAGGTTTTATCCAAGCTGGCCGATCAACTAGAAGCTGACAATACTTTTTATACTGCCATCAGGAATGCCATGCTTTACCCAGTTTTTGTTTTGGCTGTGATGATTGTCATTGCCATTTTAATGACAGTAAAAGTTTTGCCGGAGTTGGAAAACGTTTTTGCGGAATTTCAATCATCCTTGCCTTGGACCACTCAGCTATTAATGAGCGTAAGCCACTTTTTGATGAATTACTGGTGGTTGATTATCGTTATTTTAGCCAGCGCAGTTATTCTTTTATATTATTATTTTAAAACTCGTAGCGGCAGAATATTTTTAGACAAATCCATTATCCGCATGCCCGGGGGCTTGGGAACAGATATTTATATGACCAGGTTTTGCCGCACTTTGGGGATGCTGACTCAATCTGGTACACCCATTATTGATGCTCTAAAAATTACCGCGGACGTGATGAACAATTTAGTTTTTAAAGAATATCTGACTAAAGCAGCAGATAAATTGGAACGGGGGATACCGCTTTCCGATATTTTGAAAAAAAGCCCGGATTTTCCCATAATTGTGCCGCAAATGGTGATGGTGGGAGAACAGACTGGCAAAGTTGACGAATCATTGATGAGATTGGCTAGTTATTATGAAGAGCGTGCCAATGCCAAGGTTAAAAATATCGCTACTTTAATAGAGCCAGTGCTGATTGTTATAATAGGTTTAGGCGTGGCCTTTATTGTCTTTTCCGTCATCATGCCGATTTACAATTTAGCTCAAATCCAATAAGCCAAATTGGTCTAATTTGACCAATTATAATATCGTCCACGGTCGGTTGGACAAGGTAAGTTAAGAAATTTAAAACTGGGCCCAGTTTTAAAAAGGAAATTTAACGCCCGCCTTCAGGCTTACTGTAAAACGAATTACATTCTGTTATTACAGTCGCGCCTTTCGGCGGACTTCCTGAACTCCACTATTCGCGGATTCAGGAGCGGAGGGAAAAATGAAAAGTATTTTAGGAATTCCCAGTGAGGGAAGAGTTAAGAAGGGTTTTACTTTAATTGAACTTCTGGTAGTTATCGCAATTATCGGTATTCTAGCCGCGGTTATTCTTGTAAGCTTGAATTCTGCTAGAAATAAGGCACGTGACGTTTCTGCCAAATCATCTTTGTCATCGGCCGTAGCAGCAGCTGTGATGTGTAAAGACGAGGGAAAAAATGTTGTAGTGGGTGCATCTAATGCGACGGCTGGCAACATAGTTGTTGGCGAAAAAATTTGCAGTGATGCCACGGTAGTAACTGGTGTATGGCCATCTATGCCTGCTGGTTTCAATGGAACGGTTGCATTGCTAGATGGCGACACAGATAATTGGAGTTATACTGTAACGCTCGGTAGTGGTAAAACATTTACTTGTACTAATACTGGTTGTGTAGAATCATAATCTTTTCAAGCAGACCCGATCTTTTAGAAGGTCGGGTTCCTTGAGCCCCGATATATCATCGAGGCAAACTCAAATTTTAAAATTCCAATTTTTAATCAAATTCTAAATTAAAATTTTAAAATTAAGTCATTAAAAATTCAATAAGAATTTCAAATTAAAAATTAAAAATTTAAAGCTATGCTTTATTCACTCATTATTTTCATCTTGGGCATAATCGTCGGCAGTTTTCTAAATTCTGTCATTTATCGACTTGATGATTTAGAATCAATTATCAAGAGTCGTTCGCACTGTCCAAAATGCCAGAAAAAATTGTCTTGGTATGAGCTAATTCCTTTGGCCTCATTTGTGGTGCAATTTGGACGTTGCCGCAGTTGCGGTGAAAAAATTTCTT
>JAMDBS010000101.1:0-2385 GCA_023487325.1 Patescibacteria group bacterium | reverse complement strand
CAATGGAAATGGTTTGGCCGGCGATCATTATTGCTATATTGCTAAATTGTTATATTGCTGTAATATCCGGAAACTTGATGCCGATTTGGTATTCATTATTGGGAGCAGGGGCAGCCGGTGGATTTATCGGTCTGATAGTGCTCTTGACGCGTTCCAAAGGCATGGGCTTGGGAGATATTTATTTGGCGATTATTATTGGTCTTGTCTCTTTGTGGCCGGCAGTTTTAATTAATTTATTTTCCGCTTTTGTTATCGGCAGTATCGTGGGATTATGTTTAATCGCTGCCGGCAAAAAGCGGCTGAAATCAGCTGTTGCCTTTGGCCCATATTTAATTCTTGGTTTATACATCACCATGTTTTGGGGAGACAAAATATTAAATTGGTACCTTGGCATAAATTAAAATTTCTAATTCCTAATTTACAAATCATCTAAACAATAGAACATTTAAGCACTTCTGATTTCGGAAATTCATTGGGAATTAGAAATTGGGTATTGGGAATTTATTAGATCAATTAGGTCAATTAGAAATTGTTTGTTAAAACATATGGAGAAATTATGAAAATAAAGGCCTTCACTCTCGTCGAACTCTTAGTCGTTATCGCCATCATCGGCATTTTGTCATCAGTGGTGGTAGTCAATTATAGCTCCAGCAAAGCCAAGGCTCGCGACGCCAAACGCAAAACCGACCTGATGACCATTCAATCAGCCCTTGAACTATATTATGCCGACAAAAAGACTTATCCTTCTGATAAATCAGAACCGACGATTCAAGCCAATGTTTTTTTGCCAGTAGAGGGTTTGCCAGAGATACATAATTATCTTCAACAAATTCCCAAGGATCCCAAAGACAATGTTACTGATTATCAATATGCTTATTTTGCCACACCTCAACCAAATAGCACTTGTCTAGCACCATTCTATGTGCTTAAAGCTCAAATAGATGAAACCAATATAGTTAGCGACACATGCTTCCACCCAGGAGAGAAAGAGATTAATGTTGTGGGAGGAAGATAATTTCTGGCAGAAATTTCTAATATCAAAATCCTAAATCCTAAATAATATCTAATGCTCAAAATACCAAATCCCAAACATAAATGTTATTTGATAAATTAGAATTTTGGATTTAGGATTTGTTTAGGATTTAGAGCTTGGGATTTAGGATTTATTTAGGTTAATTAGGTTAATTAGAAATTGGGTTAATTATGAAAAGAGCCTTTACCCTTAACGAACTTTTGATAACTATCGCCATCATTGGTTTGCTTTTGATAGTTGGCATTCCGGCATTTCAAAAATTTTCCAAATCCCAAGTTTTGTATGGCGCGGCCAAGGATGTGCAAAATGCCATTTTGGAAACCCAATCATTGTCTTTGGCGCCCAACTCGGCTTCCGGCGGCAGTGATTTACAGGGTTACATGATAGTTATCAACAATAACGGTAGCTATAATATATACGAAATAAAAAATAACTCCGGCACAATATTTAAAAATTTTCAATTGTCAGATAAATTACAATTTGCTCCCGGCAGCAGCATAGCATTCTATTTTGATATTGCTCAAAGGGGATTGATTAGTTTTTATCAACAAGCTCAAACAGCAGGAAGCGCCATAGATATTAATGGCGCGAATTTTACCAAAATAATTGGACCCCAAAAAGCAGAAATTAAAATTAATTATATCGATAACAGCACCTTGCCGGGAAAATCCTACACCATCACCGTCTACCCCGAAACCGCGCTGATAGAAGTCAAACCTTAGATTTCAGTCATATAAACATTTAAGCATTTGAACATTCATTAGGTATTGGTAATTGGCACATAGAAATTATTTAGGTTAATTAGGTCAATTAGAAATTAGGTCAATTTATGAGGAAAGGCTTTGGAATAATTGAAGTAGTGGTGGCGGTTAGTATAATGATAATTATTGTCAGTGGCGCGGCGATTTTGGAAAAAAATGCCATTCGTAATTCCGTAATTGCTTCTGAACGCACCCAAGCCTATAATCTGGCACGTGAAGGCATTGAAGCCGTCCGCGCTATCCGGGATACTAGTTGGATTAATGGTACGGGGGCTAATTGGAATAGCGAATTTATGCAAAGTGGCGCGCCGAAAAAAAATCAACAAATTTATTATATAAACAATTTAGATAGTCCCTGGGTTTGGGCGCTTAAAGATGGATCACAAGATATTTTGCTGGATCAAAATAGTCGTTTTACAAGAATTATTAATTTTTATCCGTTTGATAGCTTGAGTATAACTAGCCCATTGTATATATTAGCCGGTAATCCCCCGAAGGGTAGCCAGAACAATCCGATAGAGCCCAGCCAATTTTCACAAGACAATCTAATAAAAGTTGATGTTCAAGTTAAATGGAGTTATTTTTTATTTC
>JAMDBS010000169.1 GCA_023487325.1 Patescibacteria group bacterium | reverse complement strand
AAACATTTCGTTTTGTGGAACTTCGATAATAAGCCTGACTCGCGATTTAGGTAGTTTCTCTAATTTATGTTTCATATATCTCCAAACAATAATTAATTATCTTCGGACTTTTAATATACTAACAGATTTTTTAAATAAAAAAAAGGGCTGCCGTTAACTAAACAGCGCCCAAAGAAAGTTGCTCGTCCATTATTGAATAGATCCGGAAGTGCGCTTCCCGACAACGCGGACATTCCTCATAGTGTGTTTGAAGTTGATCCCACATTCTAGCGATGATAATATTCATTTCTCCTGCTTCGGTCAGGTCATCAACAATTTCCAAGTCTCTGGCTACAAACAATTTAATGAGCTGGTAAGCAAAATGACAAAAATTTTCAATCTCCAGCATTTTTTTCGCCCCCTTTGTTAATATAAAAAAGATCAAGAATAATATACTATACCAAATAAATTAAAATCTGTAAATACCTGGTGCGGCTTTTAAATCTTTATGAAGATTTTCTAAGTTTAAAAGTCCGGTTTGGGCGCCAATTTTTTCAATCACCGAAACGCTGTTAATTATTCCCCATTTTAGACAGTCATCGAGCTCTTTTTGTTGTAAATAGGCTGATAAAAATCCGCTCGAAAAAGCGTCACCAGCACCAGTGGAATCAATACTTTCAATATTTAACGATTTAATGCCCAAGAACAACTGTCCATCGGTGGCATAAGCGCCATTT
Source organism: Patescibacteria group bacterium (assembly GCA_023487325.1). The sequence goes on along the minus strand of JAMDBS010000169.1, from coordinate 10,373 downwards.
TTACCATCGGTTATCACTACTATTTTTGGCCCTAAATTGCTTACTTTTTGCAGTAATTCTTTTTCTTTTAAAAAACCCGGGGCTTTTATTAACTCTAGCGCTTCTTCGCGATTGACAAATAAAATTTCCGTCACTCTCAGTAGTGATTTAAAAGATGAGTCCTGACCTTTAATTTGAATAATGCCGGGATTAATAACAACTTTAACGTTTCTTTCGCTAGCGATAGCAATAGTTTTTTTATAGATATTTTGATAGCCATTGCCCAGCGGACTGATATAAAGCCACTTAGCCTTAATACTATGAGGTAATTTTAATTTTGCGTAATCTTTTAGGCCATGATAGACCAAAATTGTTCGTTCACCTTTATAAGTAATAATGGTGGAAAAACTTGTTTCTGAATTTTTGTATTTTTTTAAATAATTTTGTGAAATATTTTCTGACTCTAAGCGCGCGATAACTCGCTCACCGGCCAAATCTTCACCTATGGAACCAAAAATTGCCGTATTATTTCCTAGCCTTGACGTTCCCACTGCCACATTACAAGCCGATCCGCCAATATCGTAATGCACTTCGTCAACAACAATCTTCTCGCCAAAATTTAAACACAATAGCGGCGTACAGCCGTTTCTTTTTCCCATATGCGGACAAGATTGCGATCGCGAAACCGAAGCTTCGTGTGGCTTTAAAAAAACATCATTCGCACAATCCCCAATTGTAATTATGTCGTACATAATATCCTTATCTCAAAACTAAAATGTCAAAAGTCAACACTATATCTTAAAGCTTAAATCTATTTTCCAGTTGCCTGTTTCCTGTGACCAGCCTGGTCTCTGGAAACCGAAAACTCGCTTCTTTCTTCTTAATTCTTACGACTTATGACTTACGGCTTTATTTAATCGCCTCGATTCCGGGCATTTTTTCACCAGCTAAAAATTCTAGCGAAGCGCCGCCGCCGGTAGAAATAAAAGTTATTTTGTCGCCTAATTTTAATTGGTTAACCTCAGAAATTGTATCACCACCACAAATTATTGTTGTGGCTTTTGAGTCTGCTAAGGCTTTAATCATTGCCACGGTGCCCTTCTTGAATCGTTTAGAACCAGTCGATGTCAAACCCATCGTGCCATTAAAAAATATAGTCTTTGCCTTAGCGATTATCTTTTTATAATTTTCAATTGTCTGGGGTCCGATATCTACAATTCTCCTGCGATCCCAAATAATGTCACTAGGCAATATAAATTTCTTACTGGCCATATCAAATAAGTCATTGGCAATTTCAATTTTGTCTGGCTCATAAACCGATTCGCGTATGTCGATATTGCGAGCCTTCATAAAAGTATTAGCCATTACTCCACCCAAAAGAATATAATCAACTTTTTTGATAATATTTTTTAATGCCATTATCTTGGTTTTAATTTTAGCGCCGCCGATAATAGCTACAAAGGGCCGTTCTGGTTTTTCCAATAATTTAGAAAGGTTGGCTATTTCTTTTTCTATCAAAAATCCAGCATATGATGGCAAAAATTCCGTAATAGCCGACACTGATGCATGGGCGCGATGCGAAACTCCAAAAGCATCATTAATATAAATATCCCCTAAACTAGCTAATTTCTGTGCGAAATCACGATTATTTAGTTCTTCTCGGGCATCAAAACGAATATTTTCCAGTAAATAAATATTTTTAGAAATTTTATAAGCCGGCAAAATAAATTTATTTATTTTAGTAATTTTAGTGTCGCTTTTAATTTTTAACCACTTAGCCAATCTATCTGTTATTGGCTTGAGTGCTAAATTCTTGTTACCGGAAATAATAAGTTCCATATTTTCTTTTTGTCGAACTACCGGTCGGCCAAAATGGCTAATAATTATTAATTCTTTGGCGCCTGATTGGAGAATATACTTAATTGTTGGCAAGCTCGCCCTGATTCTTGCATCATCTTCGATAACGCCATTATTCATTGGCACATTAAAGTCAACCCGTAATAATACTTTTTTATTTTTTAACTGTGCGTCTTTTAAAGTTTTCATCTTATATCCTATTTAATTATCCAGCCGCCATCAACAACTATGGTCTGACCAGTCATATAATCGGATTCCTTACTTGCCAAATATACGGCAAGCCAAGCAATGTCTTCTGGTTCGCCAAATCGCGACAGAGGAATTTGCGCTAACATGCCCTGAGCAGTTTTTTCGTCTTTTAAAATATCTGTGGTCATATTTGTTTTGATAATTCCCGGGGCAATAGCGTTTACATTGATCTTTTTTGCTGCCAAATCCAAAGCCGTTTCTTTAGTCATTGTTACAACCCCGCCCTTAGCCGCGCAATATGCTGTAACCCCCTGAAAACCAATTAGTCCGGCGATTGAAGAGATATTAATAATTTTGCCGCCGCCTCTTTTTTCCATTTCTGGTACAGCAAATTTGGTTCCCAAGAACACGCCCTTTAAGTCAATGTCGATAGTTTTTTGCCAGATCTCGTCGGTGGTAGACATTAAATCAGCCATCGGCGCAACTCCGGCATTATTTACTAAAATATCCACTCCGCCAAATTTATCTACGGCAGCTTGAACCATTGTTTTGATTTGATCAGAAGAAGACACATCGGTAATAACAAATTCTGCCTTTCCGCCTGCATTAGTAATCATTTCTGCTGTTTCTTGACCGCCTTTTTCATTGTAATCGGCAATTAAAATTTGCGCTCCTTCTTGGGCAAATATTTTAGCAATACCACGACCAATGCCCGAACCAGCACCGGTTATTATCGCAACTTTATCTTTTAATCGATCCATATTACCCTCCCGCCCGCCATCGCAAGCCTGAATAGCTCAGGCGTTGCGGGCGTGGCCGCTATTTATTATTTATCTTTAAAAATTTAATAACACCGTATGCAATTACACCACCCGCCAATGCCGTAACTAATTGTGGCCAAGCCATCATAGTGGCTGCCGCTTTAAGGGCAATAGTCTTTTGCACAATTAATTGAGTTACAATAAGCGAGGTGGCATATAAAAATATATATTTGACTAGTGAAGAAAAAATAACAGCAAGCCAATAGTTTGCTTGTTTTAAATAAGAAAAACTAACTACTAAAATAGTATTAGCGATCATAATAAAAGGTACGATCGGCGCAAATGCAATTGGCAAAAACCCGGATGCGAGCGCAGTAACTGAAGGAACTAAGCCAATAAGCATTGTCGGCCCTACTCCTAGAGTAGCAACACCGATAAATAAGGTCGCATTTACAATTGGACCGGTAATAAATTGATTATGAATAAACCGAGGCAAAATTATCGCAATAAGCATCAGGGATACAAACCAAATAGCCGATTTCCAGCTCACGCGTTCAAAGGCAATAACTTTTTCGCTCATTTATACTCCTATCGATTACATATTCTAACTTGATTTTTATTGTAGTGAGTGTGTAAATATTTTTTAGCTATTTCACTGCCGGGACAGCCAAAATATTCTTTATAAATTTTCTTGACTGTAGGATTTTCGTGCGCAAAATGCACCTTTCTGTTTTTATCTATATTATACAATGCCTCGCGGCGTTTGTTGATAATGTTAAAATCAACTGGTTTGGGCTGGCCGCCGCCGCCCACGCACCCACCCGGACAAGCCATAACTTCCACGTAATGATAAATTGCGCCATTTTTAATTTCTTTAAAAATTTTTTCGGCATTAGCCAAAGTAGAAGCCACAGCAATATTTAATTTCTTGCCATCAATTTCTACGGTAGCCTTTTTGATGCCTTCCATACCGCGCACTGGTTTATAATCAATATTTATTATTTTTTTGCCAAACAAAGCGGCAAAGCTTCTTAGGGCTGATTCCATTACTCCACCGCTAGCTCCATAAATGGCGCCGGCGCCAGATGATTCGCCTAAGGGGTTATCAAATTTTTGTGGTTTTATATTTTTTAAATCAATTTTATGATTTTTTATTAATTTTATTAATTCTCTGGTGGTTAAAACCCAATCAATATCCCAACTACCAGACTTATTTTCACCTTGACGACGCGATTCAAATTTTTTTGCAAGACATGGCATTATCGAAACCACAGAAACATTTTTTGGATTGATTCGCTCCTTTTTCGCAAAGTAAGTTTTAATTATTGTAGCCAAACACTGCTGGGGAGAACGAACATTAGTGATATTGGGTATTAGATGAGGATGAAAATCTTCAATATACTTAACCCTGGCTGGGCAACAAGAGGTAAAAAGCGGAATTTTGTTCTGTTTAATTCTTTCTTTTAAATCATATATTTCTTCTACGGTGGTAAAATCCGCGCCTAAATTAACATCAAAAACATAATCAAAACCAATTTTTTTTAAAACACTAACTATTTTTCCTTCCATGTTTTGCGCCGGCGGTAAACCAAAAGATTCGCTTACACTCACCCGCACTGAAGGCGCAATTTGCGCAATGACAATTTTTTGCTGATTTTTAAGATCGCTTTCAACATCCAAGATATTTTCTTGTTCGGACAAGGTACCGGTCGGACAAATATTTACGCATTGACCGCAGCGCGTGCATTTACTTTCTCTTACCTTTTTTTTGCCATCAGGGCGATAATAAGTTGACTGGCCAACTTTAGTTTTAACGGGTATAGAAAGATTATTGTATTCCTTACAAGCAATTTGGCATAAGCCGCAGGCGATGCATTTATTCTCATCACGCACAATTGCTGGATCGTCGTTATCAAAATATGCGGTACTTTTATTATTTAAAACCGACTGCTGGGGTTTAACTAAAAAATTTTTTTTGTTTATTATTACTTCCATATCGGGAAAAATAGTTATTTATTTTGATCGAGCCATGTCTTTAGCGCGTCTTTGTCCATATAACCTATTTTTTTGTTACCGTTTTTAGCAATAAAGGCGGGAGTACCGGTTATTTGGTATTTATCCCAATAATCAGGATGAGCTTTAACATCCATTGGTTTTACTCTATAACCATCTTTAGCCAAATCTTCCAAAACGGTTTTTTCCTTCTGGCACCAACTGCAATAATCTGAATAAAAGAACATTATGGTAGCATTGTCGTCAAAATATAAAGGCGAAGAAACTGCCGTAGCGGTATTTTGTACTCCGGCCACAGCGCCAGCTTCATTATTTTTTTGATTTTTTTGGTAAGCAAAAACAGCAAAAATAATAATTATTACAAACAAAACACTTAAACTTATAAATATGGTTTTTTTCATAGTATCCTTATATTTTGCGTTATTTTATTTGCCATCAATATAATTGCATAAATCAACTAGTCGGCAAGAATAGCCCCATTCGTTATCATACCAACTGATTGCATGAATTAAGTTGTTGCCAACGACTTCTGTTAAAGGTTGGTCTAAAGTAGCTGAAGCAGGATTGTGAATAAAGTCAGACGATACCAGCGGTTTGTCAGAAACATTTAAAATATTTTTTAATTCTTTTTGGCTATATTTTACAAATGCCTTATTTACAATATCGGTATCAATTGATTTTTTAACCTTTACCGCCAAATCTAAAATAGAAACCGTAATTACCGGCACGCGCAAGGCAATTCCACTAATTCTTCCTTTTAGTTCAGGAAATATTTTAAAAATAGTTTTAGCGGCACCGGTGGAAGTAGGAACAATATTATATGCAGCGGAGCGACCGCGGCGTGGATCTTTCCTGTGCGGTCCATCAACTAAGTTTTGGTCGGCAGTAAAAGCATGAGTAGTAGAAAACGAACCTTTTTCTATTTCAAATTCTTTATGAATTACATAAGCCATTGGTACTAAACAATTAGTTGTACAAGAGCCCATCGATATAATTTTATGTTCCGATGGCTTAAAAGCGTTTAAATTTACTCCGGGAATTAGTGTGATATCCGAATCTTCCGAAGGCGCAGAAATTACTACTACTTTAGCTCCAGCCTTGATATGTTTTTCCGCGTCTGCTTTCTTAGTAAATCGCCCTGATGATTCAATAACCAAATCGATCCCCAAATCCTTCCATGGTAATTTTTCTGGTTCTTTTTCAGCCAAAATTTTTACTTTTTCAATTGCACTCATAACTTCTGGCTTGGCTTGACCATAGGCAGTATCATACTGCAATAAATATTTTAATTGATCTGGACTAGTTAAATCATTAATTGCCACAATTTCCAAATTTTTAGTCTGCATATTGTCGCTATAAAACGATCGAAAAAAACTTCGACCAATACGCCCAAATCCATTAATTGCAATACGCATATTATACCTCCTAGCTTAAAACTTAGATGTCAAATGTTAAATCTTCTAATTTTCAAATAAGGTGTTTGAGCTTATTAGTTTTTAGCTATAGTTTTGAGTTTTAACATTTGAGCTTTGACATTATTTATTTACATATTTGAATAAACTCGTTGGATTTTAGGCTGGCGCCACCAACTAGCAAACCATTGATTTGCGGACTTCTTAAATATCCAGAGAAATTTTTGCTATTGACGCTACCCCCATAAAGAATTTTAATTTTATCCGCAATGCATCTATCAAACATTATGGCAATTCTATTTCTTAAATTCGTAATAACCTTCTCGGCATATTCACTTGTAGCATTATTGCCAGTGCCAATCGCCCAAACAGGTTCATAAGCAATGATTACTTTTCCCATTTCCTCTTTAGATATACCTGATAAACCCTGGGATAATTGGGCAAAAAGATTTTCTTGATCCTTACTATTATTTTGCTCAAATTCGCCAACACACAAAATTGGCTTAATTCCGTTTTTTAATGCTAATTTAATTTTAGCGTTTACTTCTTGATCAGTTTCTTTAAAATACATTCTTCTTTCGGAATGTCCTATAATAACATATTGGCAAAAATTTTTAATCATTAGTACGGAAATTTCACCAGTATAGGCGCCACTTTCTTTTAAATGAATATTTTGGCTTCCTAATTTTAATGAGGAATGGTGTTTTTTATTTAACTTCGCTATGTCTGTAATCCATATTGCCGGTGGACATAAAACAACCTGACTAGAAAAATACCTTGCCTCTTTTATTATTTTTCCCGCTAAAGCTGTAGCCTCTTGATAATTAGTGTTCATTTTCCAGTTAGCGGCAATAAATTTTTTGCTCATTTTAGATTTTATCCTATTTTAAATGTTTAATTAAATTTTTTATTTTTAGTAGCTGTGATTTACCGGATCTTCTATCTTTAATTTCGACGCTTTCCACGTTTAGAGTCTTGGGACTAATAATAATTTGCCACGGGCAACCAATTAAATCAGCATCAGAGAATTTTTCTCCAATCGATACATCCCGATCATCGTATGCAACCTCAATGCCCGCATCTAGAAGGTTTTTATAGATCGCCTCGGCTTGAAAATTTAGATTTCTATCCTTGCCACCGATCTCTACGATATGGCACAAATATGGACTAATGTTTGTCGGCCAAATAATGCCTTTTGCATCATTGTGTATTTCTACCACGGCTCCCATTGCTCGGCTCAATCCAATACCGTAACAACCCATAGTAACGATTTGATCTTTACTATTTTTATTTTTAAAAATTAAATTAAACGGTTTGCTATATTTGTCTTTTAATTTAAATATATTGCCAACTTCGATTGATTTTTTCTTTGTTAAATTGACATTTCTACATTCTGGGCAAAAAGTATGTTCATTGATTATCTCTTTATTTATCGCCACCTTGCATTTGTCGCAAACATAAATTTCATCTTCGCCGGATTCAGTCAAAACCTGAAACTCGTGAGAATATTTAGAAAAAGTTCCGCCAGAGGCAAAAGTTAAAATAGGGTCTAATCCTAAGCGTTTAAAAATCTTAAAATATGCCTTGGTGGCTTTTTTATAATATTTATCCAGATCTTCTTCGTCGGCGTGAAATGAGTATAGGTCTTTCATAATAAATTCACGGCCGCGAAGCAAACCAGATTTGGCGCGAACTTCATTGCGAAATTTATTTTGAATTTGATAAATACTTAGCGGCAAGTCTCGGTAGGAATTAACGAATTGCTTGACCAAAGGAACAATTACTTCCTCATGACTCTGGTTTAAAACAAACTCCGAACCGTTATAGAGATTAGTTTTAAAGAGAACATCGAGATTATTTCTTTTAGTTATTTTATAATTCTCTATTGACGTTAGTGTTGGCATTAAAATTTCTTGTCCACCGATTGCTTCTATTTCGTCTCTAATAACCTGTTCGACTTTTTTTAAAACTCTAAAACCGAGCGGCAAATAACTATAAACACCGGCCATTTCCTTATTAACAAACCCAGCCTTAATTAAAAGCTGGGCATTAATTGAGGTCTCGTCTTTAGATATTTGTTTTTTCGTCCTGCTAAATAATTGTGATAGTTTCATAGTGCTTGTTAATTATAATATTACATAAATCGTACTATATCCATATATACAATAAACAAACTTAAGATAATTAACAAGATTAAGCCAACTCCATGTACTATGTTTTCCACATTATCATTTATAATCTTTTTACCAAAAATTGCTTCCAGCCACAGAAACAATAATCTACCTCCATCTACAGCAGGAATTGGTAAAATATTGCAAAGTGCAAAACCTAAAGAAATAATCGCGCATAATCTTAATACAAATATCCAGCCGATCGCCGCAGTTTGAGAAATAAAAGTAACAATCCCAACCGGACCAGTTAGTTCAAAAGCAACTTTGGCGCCGCCAAATACCGAAGCAATTGCCGCACCCAAATATTTAAAAGTAGCAACTGTTATTGCCCACATTTCTTCAATTGCTAAAAGCGGCGCTTGATACCATTTATAGCTAATAATTTCTCCGCCCGTTTCCGACATCGCTATTCCTAATTTGCTGTTAGCATCAGGGGGAAGAAAAATAATTTTTGTTTCGTCTTTGCCGCGGTGCTTAATGGTTATGCTCAGTTCTTTACCGTGATTATTTTTAATAAAATCGCTAACTTCTTCAGTTTTAGCAATATTTTGATCATTTATTTTTAAAATAAAATCATTGGCGCGCAAACCGCTTTGCTCGGCTAAAGAATTTTTTTCTACCGAAACAATCGCAACATAATTTGGCAATTTTACTGAAGGCAAGATACCAAACCAAACTGTAAGTAAAATCCAGGCTAATAACAAATTTAGAATAATCCCACCGCTGGCGATAAAAATTCTTTTCCAAACGCCTTGATTGCAATAAGCTCGTTTATCAGAACTCGATTCTGATTCACCCAGGATTTTATTAAACCCCCCAAACGGTATCCAGTTTAAACTATATAAAGTGCCGTTCTTTTTAAATAATTTTAGAGCGCGAGGAGGGAAACCCAAACCGAATTCTTCAACTTTTACACCCATCATCTTACAAGCAAAAAAATGTCCAAGCTCATGGATAATGACAATAATGCTTAAAATAATTATTCCAATTAATATATTTAGAACAACCATAAAAATCTAAAATTTTGTTAAATAGATTGCAATTCTTTTTCTTTCTGTATTGTCAGCGTCTCGATTTTTTTATTAAAATCGTTAATGATTTTGTTTAATTCTTCTTCTGAGCGATAGCGATCATCTTCGGTAACTTTACCATCTTTTTCTAGTTTTTTGATTTCTTCCCAAGCATCTTGCCTGACTTGTCGCAAAACAATTTTGGCTTCTTCTTCGGTCTTACGGAGACTCTTAACTAATTCGTTTCTCCTTTCTTCGGTCATAGGCGGCAAAGACAGACGTACCGATTTACCGTCATTGGCCGGTGACATGCCTAAATCGCTGTTTCTGACTGCTAATTCAATATCGCCTAAGGAATTTTGATCCCAAGGAGTAATTACGATACTGTTAGCTGCGGGAATATTGATAGAAGCTAGTTGCTTAAGTAAGGTCGGAGTACCGTAATAGTTCACTTTAATGGATTCGACTAGACCAGCGCTAGCGCGGCCAGTACGCAAATTCTTTAGGCTGTCTTGAAATTGATCAATCACTTCTTGCATTTTGGGTCGAGTACTATTTATAATCGATTGATACATTTTTACCTCCTTATTATCTCAAAGCTCAAATGTCAAAAGTCAAAACTATTTATTTAATTTCTAATATCTAATTTCTGTATAAATTATAATGTTTAAAAATTAAATAATTAATAATTATATAGAAATTTAAAATTAAAAATTAATTTTGAAACTATTTCCCCAACTCGTATCTTGTAAATTTCTTAATTTTAATGTTTTCCCCAATTTTTTGAATGGCGCCATTCATTAAATCACCGATTTTTTCGCTTGGATCTTTAATAAATTCTTGTTTTAATAATTCTACAACATCCTTAGGATTCATTGAGGCAATTTGCATACATAAATCATGAACCAACGCCTTAAATTCGTTGTTACGGCTAACAAAATCTGTTTCGCAATTTACCTCTATTAAAACGCCATTGCCGAG
>JAMDBS010000177.1:10329-11149 GCA_023487325.1 Patescibacteria group bacterium | reverse complement strand
ATGATGGATATCTTCCAAAACAAAGTGTACGAAATTATCAGAGAATTGCAGGCTAATGGTTCAACTATTTTTATGTCAAGTCACAATCTTTCTGAGGTTGAACGAATTTGCCATCGCGCCGCAATTATTAAAGGCGGAAAATTAATTGCCGTTGAAGAAATTAATAAATTGCGTGGCAAAAAAATGCATTTTGTTACTGTCAAATTTTCCGGTGATTTTCGCGCTAGCGATTTTAATTTTGGCGGCGTAAAAGTGAACGAAAAACTGCCAGATGGGTTAGTTCTAAATGTCAAAGGGGACATCGACCCATTAATTAAAAAAATTGCTGAATATAAGATAAAAGATTTAGAAATAACGCATGCTTCTTTAGAGGAAGTATTTTTAGAATTTTATAAAAATTGATAGGTGATTTATGAATGCAATTTTTTGGCGCACCATACGCGATCGATATCTTTCTACGATTATATATTTGCTTTCTACGGTTGGCTTGCTTTGGCTTTATGTGGCAATTTATCCAAGTATTAAAAATTCTTTTTCTGCCCTGGAGTCAGCTATGAAGCTCTATCCGGAAGCATTAATGAAAGCCTTTAATGTCGATATTAATAGCTATGTGACGATTGAAGGATATATATCTTCGGAGATGTTTTCGCTCTTTTGGCCGCTAATTTTAATTTTTATTTCTGTCGGATTTGCCGGCGGTGCAATTGCTGGAGAAATTGAAAAAGGCACGATGGAATTGCTTCTCTCTCAGCCGGTTTCTCGATTAAAATTATTCTTGGAAAAATATTTTGCCGGGATTTTTGTAATTTTGCTCTATTGT
>JAMDBS010000177.1:0-10319 GCA_023487325.1 Patescibacteria group bacterium | reverse complement strand
GGCGAACTACATCTATCGGTTTTTTCTCTGCCTTTGCTGCTAAAAGCCTATAATATTAGCTATAATATGATCAGTTTTGAAAAAATGGCAATTTTAGGATTTTTGTTTGGTTGGGCGATTTTTAGCTTTAGTATACTTTTTTCGGTTATTTTCTCCGACAAAGGCAAGGTTTTCTTTATTTCGAGCGGTATTATTGTAACTATGTATGTTCTAAATATTTTAGCATCTCTAAAAGAGAATCTTTCCACATTAAAATATTATTCTTTTTTTCATTATTTTAACCCAAATGATGCTTTAATCTATCATAAAATAGACCACTGGGCATATTGGATGTTTGGCGGGGTTGCTATTGTATGCACTATTTTAGCCGCTATTTGGTTTTCGCGTCGAAATGTGGCCGTTTGATTGTCTTATCTTGACTTTTAGATAAAAATCAATTAAAATCAATAAGTTAAGTTTATTAATTTGGGATAACCCCATTTTTTAATTTGCCCCTATTTATTCAATCTAAAATAACAGAAAATTTATGATAAGAAACGTTGCCATAATTGCCCACGTCGATCACGGAAAAACCACTCTTGTTGATGGTCTTTTAAAGCAATCCAAAACTTTTCGGGAAAACGAAGCGGAAATGTCGCAGGATTTGATTATGGATTCTAATGATCAAGAACGCGAACGCGGCATTACTATTTTGGCCAAAAATACCGCTATCAATTATAAAGGCACAAAAATCAATATTATTGATACTCCTGGGCATGCGGATTTTGGCGGCGAAGTAGAACGTACTTTAAATATGGCCGACGGCGCGATTTTGGTAATTGATGCCCAGGAAGGTCCGATGCCGCAAACCAAATTTGTACTTAAAAAAGCATTAGAATTAGGTTTAAAAATTATTGTCGTAATCAATAAAATTGATAAGAGAAACGCTGACATTGAGGAAACAATTCGTCGTACTTCTGATTTATTTTTAGATCTGGCCATTAATGATTCGCAACTGGAATTCCCCACTTTTTTTGCTGTTGGTCGTAGCGGTAAGGTATGGAAAGAAATGCCAGAAGATTTTGCTGCTCCAGCTGATTTAACCGATATTTTTGAAGCAATTTTACAATACATTCCCGAACCAAAAAGCAATCATAATGGCGATTTTCAGATGTTGGTTTCGGCTCTAGATTGGGATAATTTCCAAGGCAAATATGCCATCGGCAAAATTAATCGCGGTATTGCCAAGGCGGGTTTACCCGTTGTTTTAATTGACAAAGAAGGCAAGCTAGAAAACGCCAAAATTGATAAGGTTTTTGTTAGCTCTGGTCTAAAAAGAGTAGAGGTTTCTGAGGCGCAAACCGGTGATATTGTAGCTATAACTGGTATTAAAAATGCTTCAATTGCCGAAACCATCGCTGACAAAAACAATCCCGAACCACTTAAGGGTATGGAAATCGAAGAGCCGACCTTGAGTATCGCGGTTAGCGCCAATACTTCGCCTTTTGCTGGTCGAGAAGGCCAATTTGTTACCAGCCGGCAAATTTTAGAGCGTATTAAGCGGGAATTGGAAGTTAATGTATCGTTGCGACTAAATATTAATCAGCAAAATGAATATGTTTTATCCGGCCGCGGCGAACTACATCTATCGGTTTTTATCGAAACGCTACGTCGGGAAGGATATGAACTGCAATTAGGTAAGCCGCAAGTTATTACAAAAACAATCGATAATATTTTATGTGAGCCAGTGGAAGAGCTGACTATCGAAGTACCTGATCAATACGCCAACAGTGTTATTGCCGAAGTAATAAGAAGAAAAGGAATGTTTGTCTCGCAAGATCAGTTGAAAAATAATATTACACGGTTAATTTTCGAAATTACCACCCGCGGATTACTGGGTTTGCGTGGTCAACTGTTAACTTTATCGCGCGGCACCAGTATTGTTAATTCGCTATTTTTGCGTTTTTCTCCAGTTGTTTCGGGCATACCGAAATTAAGAAATGGTGTACTGGTTGCTTCCGAAGACGGCAAGGCTGTAACATATGGATTAAATGTTGCCCAAGGCCGCGGTCTTACTTTTATCGAACCGCAAACGCCTGTTTATAGGGGTATGATTATTGGTTTAAATTCTCGCGCTGGCGATTTAGATATGAATGTTTGCAAAGAGAAAAAACTGACCAATATTCGCTCTTCCAATTCTGATTTTGCGATTATTTTAACTCCGCCGACCATTATGTCGCTCGAACAATGTATCGAATTTTTAGAAGATGACGAACTATTGGAAGTGACCCCGAAAAGTTTACGTCTACGCAAAAAAATTCTTGATGCCACCCAGCGCAACCGTGCAAGACTAAGATTAGAAAATAGCACTAGTTAATAAATCTAATAATTTACTCATTTTTTCTAAAGAAGCCGGTGATAACAAGGAGGGCAGCGGGCAGCAATATCCACCAAGTATGATATTGAATTAAAATAGAGGCGATTTTTGAAGTTTCGGCAAAACCGTTGCGCATTGCTTCGGGCATAAAAAATAAAATCGAAGAAATAATAAGCGCGGTATTTAAAGCGCTAAAGCCCAAAATTTCCATCGGACTCATACTGCCAGATTCTTTGCCAGCCAAATTGCTTTTAGCCGAAACAAGAGCAATTATAGCAGCAAAAACCACAACCTGAATGGTAAAAGAAGAAACATTGGCATGAATAAAAAACTGGCCGAAAATTGTTTTATCGCCAGTAAAAAAATCTTGAAGCGGACCAACTAGAATTTGAGTAATAACCAGAGCAACATAAACAGAAATCATGGTGATAACTGTTTTGTCACGTTGTAAAATAAAGCCGTAGGCGATTCCAATAACAAAAAATAATATTAAGAATAAATCCCAAGTTGGCAGAGTGGTCATTTAGATTCCCCTCCTGGTGGAATATGAGCAGTCTGTGGATAAATGTTTTTTCAATCTATATTATAACACAAAATAGTTTAATACTGAAAAGTTTATATTGAACCAGACATTAGACCTTAGACGCTAGACGTTAGTTATAAGGTTTAAGATGCAGTTTTGAGATAGTTATAATCCTGCCTCTCTAAGCTCTTCCAGTAGTTCTTTTTGACGGCGATTTAAATGACGAGGCATTTTGACTCTAATTGTTAAGATTAAGTCGCCTCTACCGCGCCGATTGGCCATGCCTTTGCCGCGTAGACGAAAATTGGCACCATCCTGAGTGCCGGCTGGGACTTTTAATTCTATTTCTTCACCTTGCTGAGTTTTGAATCTAATAGTGTCACCCAGTAGCGCTTGGGTTAGACTGATATGAATTTCTGCTTGAACTTGGCTGAATGCTCCGCCAAAAAAATCTTCAAAAATATCACCAATATTACCAAAACCAAAACCGCCCGAACCGGAAAAAATATCCTCAAAATTAACACCATAGCCGCCAGCATTGGAGTAACCACCAAAGCCAGATTGGCCGCCAAAACCTGCTCCGCCTACTCCGGCCTGGCCAAATTGATCGTATTGAGCGCGCTTTTGCGGATTAGACAAAACTTGGTAGGCTTCGTTTACTTCTTTGAATTTAGCTTCGTTTTCTTTACCAGCGCGGTCAGGATGATATTGCATTGCCAGCTTGCGATAAGCCTTTTTTATTTCTTCGGTACTGGCAGATTTTTTGACACCTAAAATTTGATAATAGTCTTTATTCATTTTTATCCTCAATCACCCCCGAGGAGGGTGACTTCTTTCACCTCGGGGGTGCGATATGGTTAAGTTAGAACAAATTAGTTATGCTTTTGAATAAATCGGAAAACATGGTGCGGATTTGGTCGCCCACAGTGGTGCCGATAATTATGCCTAAAATTATGCCGCCTAAAATCATTAAAATTACTAAAATGGAAGTAACGTAGGCCGAGGCGTAAGAAGCATACGCAGCCAAATTTGGCGGCGCTATACTGCCCAAAATATTTCCGATAATAAAGCCAAAAAATATTCCCCAGGGCATAAACAATGCCGGCGCGCCAAATTTAAACATCATAAAGCCAATAATTAAGCCGGCAATAGCAGTTATAGCACCAATTTCAATTCCGCGCAAGGCAGTATAAAACAAATTAAATCGGCCGCGATTTGATTGTATTTTTTCAATGGTATCGCCATCACTACCAGCAGTTGAACCAATAATTACTCCGATACTAAAGAAAATAAAAGAAAAGGCGCCAATATTTTTATAAAAATAAAAATCAATTGCTGACCCCAAGATGCCTAAAATATATCCGCCGCCTAAGCCCATGATAAGGGTGCGCAAAAATGTATAAGTTCTTCCCAAAATTCCCGAACCCAGGAAACTCTCTACTTTAAAATTGGCATCAGCGCCCCAAAATCCACCCAATAATGCGCCAAAAATTAAGCTAGGCAAAAAATACAAAAAATCAAACTTTATACTTTCCGAAAATGCCAGCCACCAAATAAACCATTGTAAAATAAAAATACTAACCGCAAAAGTAACAATATAGGCGCCAACCCGGCTTAAAGCAGCTATAATTTGCGAACGATTAATGGCAGTTTCTTTTTCGCCGGTAGGGCCGGTTGTAGTATAAGCTTTAGTGTAGGTATCTTTATGCAGAGTTTGATCATAATCAGCCCGCTTTAAAGAATCGCTTAGCGTTTCATAAGCGCGATTTATTTCTTTAAATTTTTCTTCCGCTTCTTTGGTTTTAGCTACATCAGGATGATAAATCCGTGCTAATTTTCGATAAGCGGATTTAATTTCGTCAAGAGAAGCATGTTCGGAGACGCCAAGAACTTGATAAAAATTTTTCATCCCAGTATATCAACTTTCAGTTAATAATAATTAATGCTTTTATTGAGAAGTTGAGCTGCCAGTAGTAATAACCGTGCCGCTTTCGTCGACTACGCTTTGGTCATTAGCATTTATCCTGACTTTTAATGATTCGCCATTAGTGTTTTTGTATTCCACGAGCCACCATAACCACCCCTTAGGCTGGCTATTGTATAAGTTGAGCGATATCTGCGAATCGGGATCTTTTTCCCTAAACGCTTTACCACCGTTATCTTCAGCGATAAGTAAGGCGTCTAAATAATTTATTTTCCAATAATTATTATTGATAGGAGTTTTTACTTCGCTTAAATAGTCTTCTTTAGGCACGATGGCGCGAACAAAATTGCCTGAATTTTCTGAAATTGCATCTGTCCACCAATAATTTTTGTCTTGATCGGAACCGAAAATAAAAGTTTCTATAGCCTGATTAGTTCCTAAATTTTTCGGCAGCTTTATATTAACGGCGTATAATTTAGCATCTTGTTTCCAGCTTTTTGCTTTCGCTTCTGCTTGGGTGAGATTACTATTAAACAAACTGCTAATTGCACTCGGACTGGCAGTTAAAAGCTGGCCGTAACCGGCAGCTGTAGTAGCAGTATTAGTGGCAGTAGGTGTAGGGGAGGCAGAATTGGCATTATTTTTAGAAAACCAATTGCAAGACGCGCCGCTTAGCGATAAAAATACCAATAAAAATGCACTGATAATAAATATATTTTTGTTGTTCATTTACTATGCCCCTCCCTATTTCCCGAATCGCTTTGCGATTGGGAACGGACCGTTCCGCCGTAGGCGGAAATAGGCCCTACTTTTTATTTATTTTTCTTTTGGTTTTTCTTCTGTTTTGTTTTCTGACTTTTCTTCGGTTTTTTCTTCCGATTTATTTTCCGGCGGCGTTTGTTGATTTTGCTGGGCGGTGTTTTGATACATTGAAGCGCCAACTTTTTGAATCGCTTGGCTTAATTCATCAGTAGATTTCTTGATTTCTTCTAAATTATCGCCACCCAATTTCTCTCTAACAGCTTTAATTTTATCTTCGACGGCAGTTTTATCTTCTGGTTTAACTTTGCTGCCAGCGTCTTTTAGGGTTTTTTCCGCGGTATAAACTAGGCTATCGGCGTTGTTTCGGACTTCAATTAATTCTTTTTTCTTTTTGTCTTCCTCTGAATGAGATTCAGCTTCCTTGCGCATATTTTCCACCTCGTCTTTAGATAAGCCCGAAGTAGCGGTTATGGTTATTTTTTGTTCTTTGCTAGTAGCCTTATCCTGAGCCTTGACGTTTAAAATGCCATTGGCGTCAATATCAAATGTTACTTCTACCTGTGGAATGCCGCGCGGAGCTGGTGGAATTCCATCTAAAATGAATCTACCCAGTGAACGATTATCAGCGGCCATTGATCTTTCACCTTGCAAAACATGGACGTCAACCGACGTTTGGTTATCAGCCGCGGTAGAAAATATTTGTGATTTAGAGGTCGGGATAGTGGCGTTTCTTTCTATTAAAGGTGTCATTACTCCGCCTAAGGTTTCAATGCCCAAAGTAAGCGGTGTAACATCAAGTAGTAATAAGTCGCGGACTTCACCGCCCAAAACACCGGCTTGAATTGCCGCGCCGACTGCCACACATTCGTCAGGATTAACACCCTTGGAAGGCTCTTTGCCAAATATTTTTTTGACCGTTTCTTGAATTAGGGGCATTCTGGTCATGCCGCCGACGAGTATTACCTCGTTAATATCTTTAGTTTCTAATTTTGCATCTTTTAAAACTTGTTCTGTCAAAGGCACTGTTCTTTCAATTAATTCGCCAGTTAATTGTTCCAATTTGGCGCGCGATAATTTCATTACCAAATGCTTTGGTCCTGAGGCATCGGCAGTAACAAATGGTAAATTAATTTCTGCTTCTATTGAAGAAGAAAGTTCAATTTTGGCTTTTTCCGCCGCTTCTTTAACACGCTGTAGGGCAAGTGGATCTTTTCTTAAATCTACGCCATCAGTTTTTTTAAATTCATCACAGATCCAGTCCATTACTTTTTGATCTAAATCGTCACCGCCCAAATGGGTATCGCCGCCAGTGGCCTTAACTTCAAACACGCCTTCGCCGATTTCTAAAATAGTGATATCAAACGTTCCACCACCAAAATCATAAACAGCGATCTTTCCTTCTTTTTTCTTATCCAGTCCATAAGCTAAGGAAGAAGCGGTCGGTTCGTTAATAATTCTTTTAACATTTAAGCCAGCAATAGTGCCGGCGTCTTTAGTTGCTTGACGCTGCGAATCGTTAAAATAGGCTGGCACGGTAATTACTGCGTCGGTAATTTTTTCGCCCAAATAGCTTTCGGCGTCAGTTCTCAGTTTTTGTAAAATAAAAGCGGAAACTTCTTGCGGGGTGTATTCTTTATTGCCCATTACGACTTTTACGCCTTCGCCAGCCTGAACGATTTTATAAGGTAAAAGCTTGAGATCGCTTTGTACTTCTTTGTCGTCCCAATGGCGACCGATTAAACGCTTAACGGAAAAAATTGTATTTTGCGGGTTAGTAATTGCTTGACGTTTGGCTAACTGTCCAACTAGTCTTTCGCCGGATTTATTAACTGCTACAATAGAAGGGCATAAATTGCCGCCTTCGGAGGTAGGGATTACTTTTGGTTTGCCACCTTCCATAACAGCGAC
Organism: Patescibacteria group bacterium; assembly: GCA_023487325.1. The sequence goes on along the minus strand of JAMDBS010000177.1, from coordinate 2,846 downwards.
AACCGAGTTGGTTGTGCCTAAATCAATTCCAATAATTTTTGACATTTTTATTTTCTCCCTATTAAATTATTTTATTTATTTTTACGACCTAATTAAATTGTAAAGTCAACTTTACATTTTGTCAAGTCCCTTACTTACCCTAACCTTGGCCGGTCGTAAAACCTTATCAGTAAATTGATATCCTTCTTCAGTTACTTCAATAATTTTATTTTCTGGCAATTCTTTGTTTTCTTCATAGGAAATCGCTTCATGTAAATTATGATCGAATTCATCGCCAGATTTAGTTTCGATTTTTTTTAGGCCTTCTTCACTTAAAATATTTTCCAACTGTTTTTCAATTTGTTTTATGCCAATAACCCAATTATCGTCTTTTAAGTTTTGCGGCGTGTGTTGGTTGGCGCGGCGAAAATTATCCATAACAGGTAGAACTTTTAGCATCAAATCGGTATTGGCCATTTTTATCCATTCAGATTTTAATCCTTCGGCCCGTTTTCGAAAATTTTCAAAATCTGCCTGCGTTCTTTGCCAACCATTTTTTAAATCTTGAATCTGTTGTTCGAGCTCTTTAATTTTTTGAATATCAGGGTTTGGTTTTTTGTCTTTATGCTGATGATCTTTAACTACCATATTATTCTCCACAAGTAACTTGTAATTTATAACCTATAAATTATAACCCGCGCGACATAGTCGCACTTATATTTATGATACAATCAATCTATGTTGGTGTCAAATATCGAAAAATGGCTGACAAAGTCAAAAATTTTTGCCATATTTTTAGTCTCGTTTATCATCGGGATTTTTATTTGTGAGTTTGTTAAATTTACCATTCTTAATATAGAAATACTGTTATTTAGTACCGTTTTTCTGATAATAATTGCTATTACCTTCCGACGGGATTTTTTAATTAAAATTTTTGCCATTACCGTTATAACTTTTTTTGCTGGAATTCTATACTATTTATGGTTTTATAACTCAGTTATTCCTAAAAAATCATTAGAAAATACAGAGGTTGAATTTGTTGGCCATATAGTTGAAGAACCAATAATATTACGCGACAAAAATCAATTAGTGGTTAAAATAGAAGAAGTGGCAGAACAAAAATTAACCACACTAACTGGACAAAAAGTACTAGTCGAGAATTCTCTTTATCCAATTTTTAATTATGGCGATAAAGTAAAGGCTTCAGGAATTCTAACTAAACCGCAAAATTACGATACATTTAATTATCAGAAATATTTAATGAAGGATAAAATATTCTTAGTAATTACCGATAATACGAACGTTGAACTTATAAACTTAGAGGACAGAAAAGATATTAAATACTATTTATATAAAATCAAAAATTCATTTAAATCCAGACTAGAAAAAATTTTCTCTGAGCCCTATTCTTCATTAGCTTCTGGTCTTATTATCGGCGCAAAAAATAATTTCTCGCCACAATTAAAAAATGACATGAACGCTACAGGCACTACCCATATTGTTGTTATCTCCGGACAAAATATGGAAATAATCAGCAAGGTATTTGTTGAACTTACGAGAAGTTTTTCACGTTATGTTACTTTTTGGGGCGGCGCGATATTTTTGTTTTTATTTGCTATTTTAACTGGCGCTAGCGCTTCAGTAGTGCGAGCGGCAGTTTTGGCGTCTTTATTTCTTTTGGCTCGCTTTGTTAGTCGACGCAAGCAAATTATCATTCCTTTAATCTTTACCGCTTTTGTAATGATTTTATTAAACCCATTTATTTTACGATTTGACTTGGGTTTTCAACTTTCTTTTGCCGCCATGCTAGGACTAATATTTATTACGCCGTTATTAGATAATTGGCTAATAAAATGGCCGAAAGTATTTCGTGAGTCATTTTCGGCAACATTAGGCGCTCAGCTTTTTACCGCGCCGATAACTTTATATTCTTTTGGCCGCGTTTCGCTATTAGCACCAATTACTAATGCTTTAATTTTACTAGCTGTGCCTTGGGCTATGGCAACGAGTTTTATTGTTGGCATAATTGGGATAATCTGGCTTCCCTTAGGTCAGCTTTTGGGGTGGTTTGCCTGGCCGCTTTTAAAATATATAATTTTAATAATCGAACTATTTGCCAAAATCCCCTGGAATTCGATCAATTATAACCTAAATAGTTGGGTGTGGGTGGCTGGATATTATTTGCTTTTAGTGATTTTAATATTTTTAGCTAATAAAAAAAGAGGCGAGTCTAAAACCGCCTCAAATTGCATTCATTGATTATTTAGTAGTGGGTCAGCGTGTAGGAGTAGATAAAATCTTAATTCATAAATCGCAGATATACTCCCTCGCACAGATGACAGCCGGCTGCGGCCATAGCATCGACAAAGGCATCTTCGATCTCGTGCCATTGGATTTTGTTTCCAAGTCGAAACTCGATAATCTCGAGCAGATCTTTTCTGCAGGGATAAATAGTTGAAATAGGTGAACCGAAATTGTCATCTCCTTTCATGCTCCTAAGAACTCCAGCAATCTCTTCTACAATTGCCTCTCTTGTTAGCTCGCTCATATTTTTTTCCTCCTTAGCGGCAAATTATTGTCTTTAAAGTTGCATTGTCTGGTAATGACAAAAAGTTCTATGTTCCGCTCCTTCGCTCTTTCTATAAGTGACTTCAATGAGACGATCTGTTCTGCGTTCATTCCGGCTTGGCCACTTTTTTTATTGTTTCGATCATTTCATCATCGAGTTCTCTGATTAATCTGTCTACCCTCGTTCCATTTTCCGTTATGTCTTGTTCTATTTTATCCAACTTCTTCACCTCCTTAGCAGCAAATTTTTAGTAGACTTTCTAAAAAAAGATAAAAAACCACCTAAACGTTGCTGCCAA
>JAMDBS010000120.1 GCA_023487325.1 Patescibacteria group bacterium | reverse complement strand
GTTCAGCGCTAGTCAAAGGCAAGAAACTAGCAGAAGTTGCTAAAAAAATTGGTCTTAATGATCATTTGCTATTATCTAGGGGTGAAAGCAAGTCTCTAGGCAAAGCTAGGGAAATAATTCTTGCTAATGCATTTGAGGCGTTAATTGGCGCAATATATTTAGATCGAGGCTATGCTATTACTAAAAATTTTATTTTAGATAATTTAGTGATTTATTTATCGGAAATTCTAGAAAAAGAATTATATAAAGATGCCAAAAGTCATTTTCAGGAATTAGCGCAAGAAAAAACATCAATAACACCAAGTTATAGAGTTTTAAGTCAATCTGGGCCCGATCATGCTAAGATTTTTGAGATCGGATTATTTCTAAACGATAAATTAATCGCAAAAGGTCGCGGTGCATCCAAACAAGAAGCCGAACAAGCCGCTGCTGAAGGTGCATTAAACACAAATTTTAAATAGATTATTTTTTAGAATAACAATACGGTCTAATTTTTAAATAAATTTCAAATGCTTTTTTCCCTAAATATTTTTTAGGCTGTAATTCTTCTGGGAAGCGTGGATCAAGATCTAATATTTTAGCATATTGGTAAACTAATTTTTTAGCTTCTAGGCTATTTTTGCGAGATAAGAAAAATAATCGTGACTGATTAATAAATTTTTTATATTCTTTATTTAAATTATTCCAATCCCATTCAAAATTTTCAATAATATTTTTATTATCAGCTTCTTTGGTTTTGCCGGTATTTATCAAGTTAATATATTTTTCTATCTTTAATTCTTTGGCAATATCCATAATCTCATTGCTTCTATTCCAGCAAGAAATCCAAAGTGAATTTAAGACACGACCAAAACCTAAATTAGTCAATTTGATTCTAAAGATATCGCGGGCGTATCTAATTTTTTCCGGTATGTTAAACACAGCAATCTGCCAGGAACCATTCCATTTGTTCTGTCGAATAAATTTGATATTGGACAATTCACCATTAACCAGATTGAGCCCACGTTCGTTTATTTTATATTGGATATTTTTACCTGTTTTTATCGTATCAACATATTTTTTGGCGACTAATCTCCCTAAAGTCGAGGAGACAGTTTGCAGAGTTCGGTCGGGTAAGAGCTTTTTAATTTGTTCTAAGCTAAAAATCTGTCCATTTTCTAAAACAATTAACAATTCATCAATAATTGTCATATCAGTACTCCCTGCCCCATTAAATAATTAACGTTCGTATTAATTATAGACAATCAGTGATGCTAAAGTCAATAGCGATAGCTACCAATAGAAACTATTTATACCCCATTCAAGGAGCTTTTTGGTTTCTTTAGCAGAGGCTTCATTAGTGTATTCAGATGTATTTAAAACTACGCTAACGAGGGTACTGTTTTTGATATTAATAGCCGAGACTAAGCAATGACCGGCCGTGGGCGTAAAGCCGGTTTTTATACCAAGTGTACCTGGCAAGTAAAATTGATTATCGGATTTTAGCAACCGATTCGAGCTTTCGAGTTCGTGCACATATTTATTATCAGCCGAATATATTTTTGTTTCCGGTATTTTAACAATTTCTGCGAATTTTTTATTTTTAAGCGCATAGGAGGTAATAACCGCTAAATCATAGGCGCTAGAATATCCATTATCGTCGAGTCCGGCAGGGTCGTTAAAATGAGTATTTTGCAAATTCAGCCATTTAGCTTTTTCGTTCATTTTACTGACAAAATTTTCAACACCAACTTTCTCTGCCAAAGCATAAATAGCATCGTTAGCAGAAACAATAAGAGAAGCCTTTAATAATGACTCTACGCTTAATATTTCACCGGCTTTAATCTTTGCATCTGAGCCAATCTGCTGGGCAGCTTTTGTTGAAAATGTTACTGTATCATTGAGGTTATAATTTTCCAAAACCACAATAGCACTCATAATTTTTGTCGTTGAGGCGATCGGCACTCTATCATTAACATTTTTTTCCCATAATGGATAAAAAGTATTTGTATCAAGCAAAATGCCACTATTTAAATATACATTTGGATCTTTAACTTTTTCTTTTTTTTGCGGTGGTAAGGTAATGTCTTTTAGGGTTGGTAAAAATTTTAGATCCTGATTCATTTCGTGTTGTTCTGCTTTAACCTTTCCAATGTCAGACTGGTTTGATGACTTCTTCTCTATATTAATTATTTTAATGCCGACACCAATAATGCCAATAGTTAATAATAGTATTATTAAAATAAAGACAGTGTGTCTTTTTTTAAATATCGAAAATAGGTTTAAAAACAATTGTTTCATTTTGCTTTTTCTAGTAGGTACGCAAACTAGCTCGATACTTTTTTTTCATATGCAAAGCAATCTTGTTGACAATAAGATCTGCGTTCGTATTATTAATAGTTTTATTGATATCTTGAAGCCAAATATGGAATGCGATATTTTTTTTGTTTTTTCCGAACTTATCGGAAATATATTCATCAAATAGTTCGACTAATATTATTTTATCATCAACTGACAGTATTTCGCTTTCTATTAATTTGAAATTAATGTTTTTATCGATAATAAATGCCAAATCACGACTGATTGTTTCATATTTGGAAACTGGTCGGTATTTATTATGCGATCGTAAATTTAATAGTTTATAGCTTACGTGCTCTGGTTTTGCGAAAATACTGCTAATAGGAATTGAAAACATCTGAACATTTTGTTTTCTAATTTTATAATGTTTGAGCATGGTCTGATCGGTTTTAATCAATTTGCCATTTTTTAGCAAGTCAACTAAATTAATATTTAATTGATTGGCAAATGCTGCAAGCGTGTTTTTTAAATCAAAAATCTTGTTTTGGGCTATACAAAGACATAGTTCGGTATGTTCACCTTTTTTATTAAAAACATTCCCAATTTCAAAAATTCTGATGACATCAAAAGACGGATTTTTTGCAATAGATTTTAAAATTCCTGCTCTTAAGCTATTTCGCAAATATTTATTTTCTGGTTGTAAGGGATTGGCAACTTCAAGTAATTCGCTAATGTTTTTGGCTTGTGAAGCGAAAGAATAATTCATAACTTCGCAATATCCGTTACTATATAATATATCTTTTATATGCTCTTTAAAATAATACAAAGATTGTTTAGGCTTAGCGTTTTTAGTTAGGTTAAGTAGCTTTATCTTATTATATCCATACATGCGGCCAACTTCTTCAGCTAGATCCTGCCAAACGTCAATATCGTGGCGCCATAAAGGAATTAGACATTGCCTATCTTTAATTACAAAACCCAAACTAGCTAAAATATCATTAATTTTTTTATCAGTTAGATTTAAGCCGAGCAGATTGTTGATTTTGGTATATTCAATATTTAATTTGCCTAGTGCCGGCTTATCGCCAATATGTGTTATTGAAGAAACAATCTTCCCTTCTGCTAGTTCGATAATTAAACTAGCGGCCATCTTAATAGCATTTTCAATATTGCCGGAGTCGATTTTTCTCTCATATCTATAGCTGGCTTCAGTGCTAACTTTTAATGTTTTCATAGTTTGGCGAATATTCTTGCTACTAAACTCAGCAGCTTCAATAATAATCTCGGTGGTATTATTATCAATAGCGGAATTTTTGCCGCCAATTATGCCGGCAATAGCCAGCGCATTTTTGCTGTCGCTGATAACTAACGTATTGGTGGCTAGCTTTCTTTTTGTGTCATCAAGACAAATTATTTCTTCATTTTCTTTGGCATGGCGAACAACGATCGTATTGTCTTTAATCTTACTGGCATCAAAAGTATGCAGAGGTTGCCCTAGCATGAGCATAACGTAATTGGCCACATCGACAATATTATTAATCGGTTTCATACCGCAAGAAATGAGCGCATCTTTTAGCCAGTTTGGAGATTCACCAACTTTTATATCGCTTAATTTTAAAGCAAAATATTGCGGGCAGACAGATGTATCTTTGACTTCAACATCTAATTTCGGTAATTTACTAATTTTGAAATCTAAATTAATATCTATTTTAATTAATGGCTGCTTATATATTGCCGATAGTTCACGAGCAATGCCCAGATGCGATAAGCAGTCACCGCGATTAGGAGTAATTTCCAGCTCAAATATAGTGTCGGATTTAATGTATTTCGCCAGTGGCTCGCCAATTTTATATTTATCATCTAAAATGAAAATGCCATCGTGATGGTTAGATATTCCCAGTTCTTGTTTTGAGCAGAGCATACCGCACGATTCTACACCGCGGATATTAATAGGTTTAATTTCCAGATCACCTAAGTGAGCACCTAGCTGCGCCAGCGATACATATTGACCAATAGCTATATTTTTGCCGCCACAAACAATTTCCATTTCTTTGTTGCCATTAAATACAGTTACTAATTGCAGGCGGTCGGCGTTAGGATGAGGTTTAATATTTTTAATTTCCGCCACGACAATTTTTTCATCTATTAATGAAGATACCGACTCAACTTCAGTGCCGGATAAATTTAATTTTTCCGCGATATCGTTTGCGGATTTATCAATATTAATAATTTTTTTTAGTAAATTATAAGATATTTTCATTTTAAAATTGTTTTAAGAATAACAAATTATTACTATAAAATTGTCTAATATCGTTAATTCCATATTTAAGCATAACTAACCGGTCAATACCCATACCAAAAGCAAACCCCGAATATTTATTTTCATCAATGCCCATATTCGCCAAAACTTTCGGATGTACCATACCTGAACCCAGCACTTCTAGCCAACGATTATTAAATTTAATATCCACATCCATTCCCGGTTCAACAAAAGCATAATGATGCGGCCTAAAGCGAATTTCAATTTTATCGCCATAAATATCTTTCAAAAAAGATTTAATTATCCCAAAAAGATGACCGAGTTTTACATCTTTATCTATATATATGCCTTCGACTTGGTAAAAAGTGGTTTCGTGACTGCTGTCGGTGGCTTCATTTCTAAAACAACGACCAGGAATAATGACTTTGATTGGCGGTTTTTTGTCTTTTGCGGCACGGATCTGGCCGTTTGAAGTATGGGTACGAAGCACTCGACCGTCTTTAAGCCAAAAAGTGTCCTGAACGTCGCGGGCAGGGTGATCGGCAGGAATATTTAAAGCATCAAAATTATACCACTCAGTATCGACTTCCGGGCTTTCATAGACAGAAAAACCATATTTTTCGAATATAGCCACCAATTCTCTGATGTACTGAGTTATTGGATGGATGTGTCCTAAATTTTTCATATATTTAATTAGTTTTTTTAGATTTAAAGTAAAATTCGATTAAAATTATAGCTAAAATATAAATAACGGCAACCCACACTGTTAAAACTCGCAAGGCCTGGAAGACTAATAAACCGACTATTACTAGCGATAAAAGTATGGATTGTCTTAAAGCAATAGGAAAATTGCTATAAATTATTTCGCGATTACTAAAATAAACTCGTAAATAAAATCCTATAAAAGTGTATAATCCGGCTACAAACACAAATAAGCTGGCAAAAAAAGAACAACGCGTTATTAAATCGGTGCTATTTGGGTCGGTGTTAAATAATATCGCTAGCCAAATGCCTAAAGATAAGAGTGTTGATGTAAAAATTGCAAACAAGTGTTTTTTCAATGGCATATTCAATGTCTTTCTTGATTTATTTTTTTCAGCAATTCCTCTACCCTATCGGCTTTTTCTTTTCCTTCGTCATAAATAAACGTAATTTGCGGTATAAACTTGATATTGTGCTTTTTAGCAAACTCACGCTGAAATTGGAAGGCTTTTTTTTGTAAAGAATTTATTAATTTCTTTTTTTCTTCTAGGTTTTGCGCAGAAAGCGAGCTTATATAAATATTTGCATGTTTTAAATCGTCAGTGAGATTTACAAAACAAACGGTGAGAATACCTAGCTGCGTAGAAAATTCTTTTTGCAAAAAAACAGCTATTTCTTCTTGCAAAAGCTTGCTTAGTTTTACTTGTCTTACTTTCATCTTATTTCTAGAATACAATAAATCCCGCATTTTAACAAGCTATAGCGCACTAAATGGGATACCTGAATTGTAAAGCGTAAAAGCCAGATAAAACAAAAACTCCGAATATATTCGGAGTTTTTGAGTATATTATCAATAATACATAACTATATCTGTTAACGCTTTGCCCATTGAGGAGCGCGACGGGCACGACGAAGACCGGGTTTTTTACGTTCTTTTTCGCGTGGATCACGGGTTAAAAAGCCAGTTTTGCGGAAAGTAGGACGCAATTTTTCGTCATATACTACTAGCGCGCGGGCTAGACCAAGCTTGATAGCGCCTTTTTGACCGTCTATTCCCCCGCCATTAACTTTAACAGTAATATTAAATTTATTGTTTAATCCAGCCATATTTAATATTTCAATTAATTCCGCATCTACTTGAGGGATGTCTTTATCATTGATTTTAAATAAATTATGACCATTGCTATGAATACGCACACGGGCAATAGCGCGTTTGCGGCGGCCAAGGCCTTCGTAGTATTGATTTTTCTTTTCCGTTTTTTTGACAACTTTTTTAATAGTAGTAGGCATTTTTTTCCTTAATTAGCGTTATTTTGCGGTTCATTTTTTTTAATAATTAAATTTCTAAGCCATATCTTTCGTAATTTATTTTTGGGCAACATACCCGAGACAGCATGAATAATAACCTCGCCGGGGTTTTTTATCATTAAATCCTTTAGGGCAACACTTTTTAAACCGCCTGGCCAGGTAGTGTGATGATAATAGATCTTATCTGACATCTTGTTGCCGGTAACCTTTATTTTGTCAGGATTTATAACTATTACCTTAACATTACTAATAATATTTGGCTGAAAGCTAGCTTTGTCTTTGCCACGCAAAATATCGGCAATTTTAGTTGCCAATTTTCCTAAAATTTGATTTGTTGCATCTAAAGTAATTTCTTGCTGATTGCTTTTCATAGGGCCTCAATTATTTCTTCAGCCAAATATTATTAGTATCTATGGTTGATTTTAAATTAGTTTCTGTGCTTGATGACTTGGTTGCTTCTGATTCTACGGCGGGCGTACTCTCTTCAACAAAACGAATTATTACCATTGGCGCGCCATCTCCTACCCTATGGCCTAATTTATAAATTTTGGTATAGCCGCTATTTCTTTTTTTAAATCTCGGCACAAAAGACTCATATATTTTTTTGGCAGCGTTTTTGTCTTTCAAAAAACTAATTAAATAGCGTCTGCTAGCTAATGTTCCGTCTTTAGCCATAGTTATTAATTTATCAATAATAGAAACTGTCTCTTTAGCTTTTGGTTTGGTTGTTTTTACTTTTTCATATAAAACCAATGAAGTGACTAAATTAGCCATCATGGACTCTCGGTGATCTTTTTTTCTTCCGAACTTGCGTTTCATAGCAATTATTCCTGTGATTTATGATTTAATTATTTCTTTTTTGCTTTTTTAACTTTTTTAGGTGCTCTTTCTTTTTTAAGCGTTGGTTTGGCAGTTTTAACTTTTTTAGCGGCTTTTGCCTTAACTGCTGGCTTAAATTCTGCACTAAATATTATATTAAAATGATCTAACAAGATTTGACAAGCGTTTTTTAATGCTATATCTGGTTCAATAGAACCATCAGTGGTGATATTTAAAGTAAGCTTGTCAAAATCTGTTCTGTCGCCAACGCGGGTGTTTTCAACGCTGTAATGAATTCTTTTTATAGGCGTAAAGATTGAATCTAAAGCGATAGTGCCTAAAGGCAATTTTTCGTCTTTTCGGGCTTCTACCGGTTCATATCCTGTGCCTTTTTTGATAGTAACTTCGATATTTAGGTTGCCTTTTTTATCTAATGTTGCAATGTGATGAGTCGGATCGATAATTTCTACCTGACTATTTTTACTAAAATCGCTGGCAGTTACTACACCCGGGCCTTTTTTGCTTAATTTTAGTACTGCCGATTCGTCGCCAATAAGCTTAACACGTAAACTTTTTAAATTTAAAATTATTTCAATTACGTCCTCTTTTACATTCTTTAGGGTACTAAACTCGTGGGTTACGCCTTCTATTTTTACATTGTAGATCGCGGCACCCGATAACGAAGAAAGCAATACCCGTCTTAAGGCGTGACCAAGAGTAAGACCATATCCGGGCGCTAATGGTTCAAATATAAAAGTAGCCTTAAATGGTTCTTTAGATTCATTTTTTATTTTCATTAATTCTGTTTCTGGCAAAATAAAAGACATTTTATTGCCTCCATTATTAATATTTATATTTATCTGCTATAGAATTCTACTATTAAATCGGCGTTTATATCTTTAGGAAAGCTATCTTTTTCCGGCTCACTAACTACTTCGCCTTTAATTTTTTTGTTGTCGAGCTTAAGCCAGGCGGGTACATCGGTTTTTATTAATTTGAAATTATCTTTTTGGCGAGGCTCAACAATGTCTTTTACACCTAGCGAGTATGATGGGATGTTAATTTTTTTACCATTAACCAAATAGAGCCCGTGAGAAACATTCTGTCTTGCTTGACGAAGCGAAGATGTAAAACCAAGTTTATAGACCGCGTTGTCTAGACGTTTTTCCAACAGTTGAATTAAGGCATCGCCTGTTGCCTGTTTGTTTTTTGACGCTTTGGAAAAATAATTTACAAATTGCGCTTCGCGCACGCCATAAATTCTTTTGGTTTTTTGTTTTTCTCGTAGCTGCTTGCCATATTCCGATAATTTAGAAAATTTACCCTGGCCTTGAGTGCCGGGAGAATATGATCTTCTGATAAAGGCGCATTTAGCACTAAAACATCTTTCGCCTTTTAAAAATAATTTAAGTCCTTCGCGTCTGCATTTTCTACACACAGGTTGTTTCATAAAATTCCTAAATATAATTAAACCCTTCTGTTTTTCTTTGGTCGGCAGCCATTATGTGGCAAGGGCGTTACATCTTTAATAGCGGTTACCGCAATATCGGTTCCTTGTAATGATCGAATAGCCTGTTCTCTGCCTTGACCGACACCACTGACAAATATTTCTACACTTTGCAAGCCAAATGCTTTAGATTTGTCCAAAGCTGTTTTAGTAGCTATTTGTGCCGCATATGGTGTAGCTTTTCGCGCGCCTTTAAAACCTAAGCTGCCAGCGCTAGATGAAGCCAATGCCTTACCGGTTGAATCAGTAATTGTCACAATAGTGTTATTAAAAGTAGATTGGATGTAAATCCGACCATTTGCGACATTGGATACAGTCTTTTTTTTACGCGCCATTGTTTTTTTAACTACCTGAGCCATATTAATTACTCCTAAATATCAATAAATTTTATGTTTTTTCTGCCGCTGCTTTACGACCCGAACCGACACATATACGTTTTCCTCTTTTGGTTCTGGCGTTTGTTTTGGTTCTTTGGCCTCGAACTGGTAAATTCTTGCTGTGACGCAGACCGCGGTAGGTTCCGACTTCTTTTAATCGCTTAATATTTTGGTTAATAACCATCTTTAAATCGCCTTCAATTTTATAATTTTTTTCAATTATATTTCTAATGCGATCTATTTCTTCGGTGGTTAAATCTTTAGTTCTTTTGTCGACATTAATTTGAGCAGTTTTGATAATATCTTTTGCTGATTTATTCCCAATGCCAAAAATATATGTCAGCGCAATTTCAATTCGTTTATTATCTGGTATATTGATTCCTGCTATACGAGCCATATGTTCTCCTATTGGTCTAATGTGGACTAACCCTGTCTTTGTTTGTGACGCGGATTTTGACAAATAACGCGAATAACGCGTTTTCTGCGGATTACTTTGCATTTTTGACAAATTTTTTTAACTGATGGACGAACTTTCATATTACAGCCTTCTTGTTATTCTGCCCTTAGTTAAATCATAAGGCGACATTTCTACAAGCACATTATCGCCAGGCAGAATCTTAATAGAATTCATTCTAATTTTTCCCGAAATATGGCCTAAAATCGTGTGGCCGTTTTCAATTTCAACTTTAAAAAAAGCATTGGGCAATGCTTCTACAACCGTACCCTTTGCCTCAATAATATCTTTATTAACCATAAATTAAATTCAATATTAATAATAACATTAATAATATTTTTCGTCAAGGGCTGTTAAAACCCGACAACCAAATTGGGTTACTGTCAAAGTATGTTCGAAATGCGCGGACATACTTTTATCGGCGGTTTCGATTGCCCAATCGCGGTCTGTGCATTTAATGCGCCAATCTCCGCATGATAGCATTGGTTCAACGCAAAATGTCATACCAGTTTTTAAGATTATATCTTTGGCCCCATAAGGATAATTTGCGATTACCGGCTCTTCTTGGAGTTTTTTGCCAATCCCGTGTCCAGTCAATTCTCTTATGATGGTAAATCCGGCATGATGAACAAAATCTTGCATTTTCTTCTGTATTGATCTTAATGAAGCGCCGTTTTTAATTAAAAAGATGGCAAGATCTAAGGTATCTTGAGTTGTGGTAATTAGTCTCTCAATCTCGGGCTTAACCTTACCTATTGACACTGTAAATGCGGCGTCGCTGTTATATCCGCCGAATAAAACTCCACAGTCAACTGAAACAACATCGCCAGGCTTTATTACTCGACTGGACGGTAAACCGTGAACAATTTCTTCATTAATAGATATGCAAGTAGCATAAGGATAGCCTTCAAAACCTTTAAAAGCCGGCTTGGCGCCATAGCTTCGAATTAATTTTTCGGCTTTTTCATTTATTGATGCGGTAGTAACGCCAGGTTTTAGCTCGTGTTTTAATTCGTCTAAAACCTTAGCCAGTATTTTGCCGCCTTGAGCCATTATTTTGATTTCTTGTGGAGTTTTAATCTGTGTCATATCGTTTTAAGGAATCCAGCCAATTATTCTATCTGTTTGCTGATTTAAATTATTATCTTTTTTATCTTCCAGACTATAGATATGAATCTCGCCTGATTTAGCGGCAGTCTGGGGATTATCTTCATAAGTTATTGCTAAGTAGGCAATATTTTTACCGTCAGCAGAAAAATTAATAAAATTCTCGTGGTAGTCATTGTTAGTTATCTGTTTTAAATTTTTTCCATCGTCTGTTATGGTATAAATTTCTGATTTGTTAAGATTATTATTGCCAGTCGGACCTTTGGAAAAAGCTATCTGATCATTAGTCCAATCTAGAGAATATATTATTTCTTTTTCACCTGTTTGGTAAATTTCTTTAACTTCTGTTCCATCGACTTTGCTTTTATAAATAGCTGATCTTACCTTACTATTATCAGTACTTTTGGTGTAGGCAACATAATCGTTGTTAGGAGAAAAAGCTAGGCAAGAAATACTAAACCCATCATTATCGAGCTTGACTTTATTTAATCCGTCGATTGCACTTACTAATAAAGTAAATCCGTAGTCCCGTTCTGCATTAGAAAAAACCGTATAAGCCACTTTTTTCCCATCGCCGCTAATAGCTGGCGGCACCGATGAGGCAAAGTTATTAATTAATTCCGTTTTTTCACCTTTACCGGTGTTAACTACCCATAACGATTGATTGCGGCACTGGTTT
>JAMDBS010000007.1 GCA_023487325.1 Patescibacteria group bacterium | reverse complement strand
CAAATGGAGAAAGTTTTTTAACGCGCTTGCCGCCATAATCTTCGGCCGAGGTAAGAAATAAATAGTCTTTAGCGCGCGTGGCGGCTACATAGAATAAGCGTCTTTCTTCTTGGAGATGAAAATCGCCTTCGGGCAGCTTCTCTTTAATGAGCTTATCGGGAATTGGCAGCTGTTCGTGTTTGTTGCGGGAAGGAAAACGATCATTAACACAGTTAGCAATAAACACCGCTGGCCATTCTAGGCCTTTGGCGGCATGCACAGTTAAGATATTGACGGCATCTAAGTCAGGATCAATATTTGATACAGAAATTTCTTCGCCAAATTCCAGTAGCATTTCTAGATGTTGCAAAAAAGCACCGACACTTTGGTCTTGCGAACAGTGGTTAAATTGCGAAATTTTATCAAAAAATTTCGCAATATTATAAATTTTTAATTCATTTTCTATATTGAGATTTTTGGTTAAATTTTTAAGATACTGTTTTTCGGTTAAATACTCGTAAAGAACTTCCCCTGCCGGTTCATTTTTTTTCTTAATGTATTTACCGATATCGTCGATTGCTTCTTTGATTTTATACTTTTCCTTATCTTGATCGTTAGAACCGATTTTAAAAATTTCGCTAATCGCGCGGTTAGCTCGCGCGGCCCGGGTATAATAATCAGTTAAGGTTTGATGAGAAACATTATAAATATCGCCGGTGGCTAGTTGGTAAAATGATAAATTATCATCATGATAAACCAAACATTTTAGAAAAGAAATTAAGTTTTTAATTTCCGGTTGATTAAACAGGCCGCTTGTGCCGGAAAAAATATGCGGAATGCCTTGCATATTTAAAGATTGAATAAAGGGTTCGGCGTGCGAGTTGGCGCGGACTAAAATCACAAAATCTTTATATTTAAGTTGAGAACTATTTTTTAACTCAACGATTTTTTTTGTCACTAAATCGGCTTCGCCGGAAAGATTTTCGCAAAACATCAGTTCAGGGTTAGCGCCGTGCTTGGGGCTAAGCAATTTTTTATTAATTTTATTAGCGATCTCTAAGCGATACGGATTATTATGCTGAATTAATTTATAGGAAGCATTTAAAATTTCTTGAGTGGAACGATAATTTTGATTTAACACCACTTGTTTTGTTTGCGAATAATGTTTTTTAAAATCCAAGATATTAGAGATAGAAGCGCCGCGAAAACGATAAATTGCTTGGTCGTCGTCGCCTACCACGGTAATATTGCCATTTTTTCCTGCCAGTAATTTGACGATTTCGTTTTGGGCGTAATTGGTGTCCTGAAATTCATCAACTAATATATATTTAAATTTTTTTCTAATTTTTTTCAAAATCGTCGGATTTTTTTTAAGTAATTTATACGTTAAAAATACCTGATCGCCAAAATCTAAGTTACCGTTTTGCAGCATTAATTCACAATATCTTTGATAGGCATTAGCCAGCTCCAGAGTTTTCTCTGTCTCAATTATTTCTTCTTTATTTTGATTTTTGATTTTTGATTTTTGATTTTGAACGAAGTGAAGGTATTCTTCCGGTGCAATTAACTCGTCTTTGAGCCGAGAAAAATGCTTAAGTAGTGCTTCAATATGAGAAGTCGGGTTGGCTACCGGACGAAAGTAATTTAAATCAAAAGCATAAATATTATCTTTTAAAAATATTGCCTGTTCGATTTCAGTTAGAATTTTAAAATTAGCCGGCAGGCCGATTTCTAAAGCCCAGTCACGTAATAATCGGTCGCCAAAAGCATGAAAAGTGGAAATCCAAGTATCGACAAAACCGTAAGGAACTAAAACATCAACTCTTTCTTCCATTTCTGCTGCCGCTTTTTCCGTGAAGGTTAAGGCTAAAATTTCCTCCGGTCGAGCCAGTTTTTGTTCAATAAGCCAAGCAATGCGGTGCGTTATCACTGTGGTTTTGCCTGTGCCCGCTCCAGCAATAATCAGTAATGGGCCGTTTTTGTGTGTGACGGCCTCAATCTGTTCGGCATTTAAATTTTTGAGCAATTTTGATTTCGTCATATGGTTTGATTATAACAACTAACACTATTTTAAGCAAAATATTAAACAATCTGAGTTTTTAAGAATAATATGAAAATAAAAAATTACTTTCCAAATAATTGCGATAGCAGTAAAAAGGAAAGTAATTTGTTTAGGCGATATTTAAAACGCCGCCAGCTATTAGCTGGCGGCGCGGATGTCAATTCTGTTAGGGTTCGTCTTGTTTTGTTTGGGAGAGTGTTACACGACAACAGCCTGGCATGAGCGTAAAAGTAAGTATGTCTGTTTGCAGATTTGTTATTGTTTCGACCATTTTTGTTAAGATTCTGAATAAAAACATGGTATCGCCGTCACTGCTGTTTTTGAGGAGATTGTAATGCCTGCCGATTTCTTGAATGGCCTTGTGTACTCGATGTTCGCAGAGCATCACGCCGCTTTTTGCCCGAATTGAATTTATTTGATCTGGACTTAATTTTTTTGATAAAATCTTGTATGCCTGACAGTCAGGAATGGTATAAATGGCGTTAAAAAAATGATTTACATCGACAGCGGAATCGCCAGCTGTTGCTGCCAGTGCGACTGCTGCCTTCATGAGCTTTTCGGCATTCTGACTAAAACAAAAATATTCTTTGTTGTTTTTCGACGGTTTAATAGGTTTAATATGTTTTTCCACGTAAGCCGAAGCTACATCGCATCCTTTAAAAATTTCTTTAAAAGATATACTATCCAGGCGTGGTGAAAGCATGGCGGCTAAAAAATGGCCCGTGGTAATGACTACGTGTCCTTTGTCAGATGCCAAATCCTGGGCTAACCCAATCATGCTACCTACACCCGCCGTGTGCACCAGCATTATTTCCTGAATTCCCTGAGTTGACATAATCTTAACACCATCCTTTTTTTAAAGATCTAATCATGATGCTAACAGATAAAATATCACTTGTCAATCGAGAAACCTAGTCTTGGCCGGGTTTTTTAATAATAAGTTCTTTTTTAGTGGTGACAATCTTGCCATTTACTTCTTGAATGAACCAATCGTATTTTGTATTGGAAAGATAATGAAGGGCAAAGTTTTTTGCGTCTTCTATTTGGACAAAACACAATATCTTTTCCTCGAGTATGGGATTAATAATCTCTCCTCCGGGATTAGTATATATCATGTATCCTTTTTCGGCAGTAGTAAGCAGCCTTGCCTCAACAATTTTTGTTAATATTTCGTCCTTAAATTCTGAATATATAAAATCGTAGAAATCCCAATTAATGACTACAATCTCACCTTCTTTTTTAAATAACGAATCCATTCATCCTCTCCCCCTTCTTTTTGGATTGATAAAATAAGCTTAAAATACTATCTTATTTTCGTCAAGCATCTCCAATGCCTCGTATTTTTACCTCTTTTACATACTTTTTCATAATATTGGCAAAAAGCCTTAATGTTTTGGCGGGATAAGGACTGGTGTTTTTTAAATTTTTATTTAAGGTTTTTTCATTTCTAAATTGTTGGAGATAATATATTTTTGTGCCCTTGAGCCATTCCCCTGTTTTGGCAAAATCCTGTTCGTCTAATAAGGTAGGAACAACTGTGGTGCGGAACTCATAATCTATTTTGCAATTCTTAATAAACTCGACGGATTTTTTAATATTTTCTAAATCGATCTTTTGGGTCGTGATTTTATGATATTTATCGAGCGGGCCTTTGATGTCCATGGCAATATAATCTATTAACCTATTTTTGAGCAGTTGTTCGATAATCTTAGGACTTGAGCCGTTCGTATCTAATTTCACCAAAAATCCGAGTTTTTTAATTTTTTTAATAAAAGGAACTAGATCGTTTTGCAAAGTCGGTTCACCGCCGGTAATGACCACGGCATCTAAAATATTTTTTCTTTTGTTAAGAAAATCAAAAAAATCTTTTTCCGGGATTTTGGTTATTTTTGAGTTCGGTTTAACCAGTTCGGGATTGTGACAAAAACTGCATTTAAAATTGCAGCCGGATGTAAAAATAATAGCGGAAATTTTGCCAGGGTAATCCAATAAGCTTGTTTTTTGCAATCCAGCAATAAACATAAAATTAATCTAGCGTCTATTATCCTAGTACAAATTCTTCTCTGTCCTTAAATTCTTCTTGTTTACCGGGATTCCAGGCATCAACAGGACGTAAGTAGCCAACTACGCGCGAGAACACCTCGCATTTTTGTCGTTTTGACTCTAAATCTTTTTGCAAAGTTTCATCTTTTGTATCGTTCATATTCCCTCCTTGTCACTAATTAGGTTACTTATGGTTACAAAGTATGCGTAGTTACTAAAGGTTACGAATGGTTACTTGGGGTTGTGAAGTTTTGAGCTACAGTTTTAACTTTTGAGATTTGAGTTTTAACATAATATCCTATCTCAATATCGCATTTTGGACAATATTGATGTTCGCCGGCAATATAGCCATGCTTGGGACAAATACTAAATGTTGGTGTGATAGTAAAATATGGCAAATGATAATTTTCGGCAATTTTTTTAACTAATCTTTTGCAGGCCTCAGCGTTTTCTAGTCTTTCGCCAATAAAGCCATGTAAAACCGTTCCACCGGTGTAGAGTGTTTGTAGCTCATCTTGCAGATCTAAGGCCTCGAAGATATCGGTAGTATAATTTACTGGTAATTGGCTGGAATTAGTGTAATATGGAGCAGCGCCGTGGTTTTTGTAGGCTTCTTCATTGGCCACAATAATATCTGGTAGATTTTTTTTGTCAGCTTTAGCTAATCGGTAAGAAGTGCCCTCTGCCGGTGTTGCTTCGAGATTATATAAATTGCCAGTTTCCAATTGATATTTAGAGAGTTTTTCACGCATATGTTTTAAAATTTGTACCGCTAATTTTTGTCCTTCATGACTGGCAATATTTTTTTCCATAAAATTAACAATTGCTTCATTTAAGCCATTAATTCCGATCGTAGCAAAATGATTTTTCCAGTATTGACCGTAACCAGCCTTGATGGCTCCTAGGTAAAATTTACAATATGGATAAAGTCCGTTTTCGGTTAATTTTTCTAGCAATTCGCGTTTAATTTCTAAACTATCTTTAGCTAAATCCATTAAATCATCGATACGTTTTAATAAATCTTTTTTATCTTTAGCTAAATATCCAATTCTAGCCATATTCAAGGTGACTACTCCCACTGATCCAGTGAGCGGATTAGCGGCAAAAAGTCCGCCGCCTCTTTTTCTTAGCTCCCGATTATCTAAACGCAGTCGGCAGCACATACTGCGGGCATCTTCGGGATTCATATCGGAATTAATAAAATTAGCAAAGTATGGTATGCCATATTTTGCTGCCGTTTCGAAAATAGGATTGTATTTTGGATCGTTCCAATCAAATTTTTTAGAAATATTATAGGTTGGAATAGGAAAAGTAAAAACTCGTCCCAGCGCGTCGCCATTGACCATGCATTCGTTGAAAGCCGAATTAAACATATCCATTTCTTTCTGGAATTCGCCGTATTTTTCTTTTTGCAACTTCCCGCCAATAATTACCGGTTCTTTGGCAATAATTTCTGGTACTTTTAGATCGAGCGTAATATTGGTAAAGGGTGTTTGAAAGCCTACGCGCGTCGGAACATTCATATTAAATAGAAATTCTTGAAGAGATTGCTTAACTTCCTTATAAGATAAATTATCATAGTGGATAAATGGCGCTAAATAAGTGTCAAAATTAGAAAAAGCAATAGCGCCAGCCACCTCGCCTTGGATAGTATAGAAAAAATTTACAATTTGTCCTAAGGCACTGCGGAAATGCTTCGGAGGCGCCGATTCGATTTTTCCCGGTGCGCCACGAAAACCCAGTAGTAGCAGATCCTTTATTTCCCAGCCGGAACAATAGGCAGCCAGAGATTGTAGATCATGGATGTGAAAATCACCGCCGATATGGGCTTTACGAATATTTTTTGGGTAGGATCGATTAAGCCAATAATGGGCTGAAACCGTGGCGGCCACGTAATTATTTAGACCTTGCAAGGAATAATTCATATTGGCATTTTCTTTGACACGCCAGTCTTTTTGTTGTAAATAGTCGTGGATCATTTTATCGGAATCGATCATATGTTCAATGTCACGAATTTGCGCTCTTTGTTCGCGATAAAGAATATAGGCCTTGGCCGTTTCGTAATGCTTGACTTGCATTAAAACATTTTCAACCATATCCTGAATATCTTCGACACCAGGAACATCTTCTTGCCGATAAATTTTTTGGAGTAGATCAACGACTAATTTTGAGATTCGCGCTGCTTCTTTGCGGTCGAATTCACCGGAGGCTTTGCCGGCTTTGGCAATGGCACTGGTAATTCTTTCTTTATCAAATTTAACAATGCGGCCATCGCGTTTTCTGACCCTGGCTAGAATTTTCACATTCCCCTCCCCATTTCCCCTTTCTAAGTTTTATAATTTTCTGTCTCAATTATGTACTTTGGAAAATATAAAGTCAAATTGTGGAAAAAGAAAAAAGCGTGAAAACGCTTTTTTCTACTCATAGCCTAACGTCTACCTGCCCGCAACGCCAGCAAGCTGGCTTGCGATGGCGGGCGGGACGTCTAATGTCTAAGGACTATTTAAGCTTCCTGCGTATAAATGCCGGGACCTCTAATTCCTCTTCGGGTTTTACTTCTTCGACTTGCGGTTCGTGCGGAACTTCCATTCTAACTGGTTGATGAAATTTGTTGTCTTTTTTCTTGTTCTCTGTACCTGGTTCAAAACCAGTGGCAATGACAGTAATTTTAACTTCGCCAGACATAGATTCGTCGACAATGGCGCCAAAAATGATGTTAGCATCAGGGTCAGCCGCTTCGGTAATTGCTTTGGCAGCTTCGTCGATTTCATACATTCCTAAATCCGGACCCCCCGTAATATTAAATAAAATACCCTTAGCCCCATCAATAGATAATTCTAATAAAGGTGAATCAATAGCGGCGCGTGCGGCATCGATAGCGCGATTGTCTCCGGTGGCGCGGCCAATACCCATTAAAGCCGAACCCGCGTCGGACATAATAGTGCGGACATCGGCAAAATCAACGTTAATAATGCCATGCAAGGTGATTAAGTCGGAAATGCCTTGAACGCCTTGTCGCAAAACATCGTCAACAACGCCAAAAGCATCTAAAAGAGAAGTCTTTTTATCGATGATCTGCAACAATCTATCGTTAGGAATAGTAATTAGCGTGTCAACTTTATCTTTAAGTTCTTCAATGCCGATTTCGGCAACTTTGCGTCTGCGCATGCCTTCAAAAGAAAATGGTTTGGTTACCACGCCGACTGTTAAAGCGCCTAATTCTTTGGCGATTGAGGCAACCATTGGACCGGCGCCAGTTCCCGTGCCGCCGCCCGCGCCATAGGTAACAAATACCATATCGGCGCCTTTTAACACTTCGTAGATTTCTTCTTTATTTTCTTCGACAGATTTTCTTCCCATTTCTACATCACTGCCGGCACCCAACCCTCCAGTTGTTTCTTTGCCTATTTGCACTTTTATAGGAGCCTGATTATGAAGCAAGGCTTGAGCATCAGTATTAATAGCGATAAACTCGATGCCTTTTACCTTGGCTTCAATCATTCTGTTAACAGCGTTGCATCCTGATCCGCCGACGCCCGCGACTTTGATAATCGCAAAGCTTTCGATATCAGATTGTTTTTCCATGTTACTCCTTAAGGGATTATATTTAGGGTAAGAATTGTTTGAAAATATTTTTTGCTCTATCGACTAGACCGCCCATTTGCGGCATTTTAAACTTAGAACTTACCTTGGGAGTGTCCTCTAATCCCCAAAGCATTAATCCTACACTTGTAGCATACACAGGATCGTCTATCTTGTCAACCATACCGGAAACTTCTAGCGCGGGCAAGCCATGGCGAGCCGGTAATCTCAAGTATTCTTTGCAAAACTCTAATAGGCCGGTTAATTGTGATCCCCCTCCTGTTATTATGGCGCCGGCTGGCAACATTCCGTCTCTATTTATTTTCTTTAATTCGTCTTTTATCATGGAAAATATTTCAGTTAGCCGCGCTTCGATAATTTCCGCGACATATTTTTTACTGACCTTTTGGTCTTCTTGTGGATCGAAATTATTTAAGTTGATGGTTTCGGTTTCACGAATTTTTTCTGATGCCGAAGTGCCATGTTTTATTTTAATTTTTTCGGCGGCATCTAGAGAAATTCGCAGACCGATAGCAATATCATTGGTAATATGCATGGATCCTACCGGCAAGACATTGCAATGAATAATATCTCCTTCCTCGAAAACTGCAAAAGAGGTTGTGCCAGCACCTATGTCGATTAAAATTACCCCCATTTCCATTTGCTTTTTACTGAGAGTAATTTTGGACGTTGCCAAGGGGCTGAAAACCAAACCGTTAACATCTAATCCGGCTTGCGTAACGCATTTAGTTAAATTTTTAATTGCGGAAATCGAGCCGCTAATAACATGCGTTTCCACCTCTAGTCTAATCCCGCTCATGCCAATTGGGTCTTTAATGCTTTCTTGTCCGTCGACAATATAATGTTGGGGAATGATATGTAAAATTTCCCGATTTGGGGGAATGGCAACCGTCTTGGAGGTTTCGATAACGCGCTCAACGTCAGCTTCGGTTATCTCGCCGTCAGCCCGTGAAATAGCAATTACACCTTTGGAATTATGAGAAGTAATTTGACTGCCACCAATTCCCACATAACAAGAAGAAAGTGGTACGCCAGCCATCCTTTCCGCTTCCTCTAAAGCTGCAGAAATTGCTGAAACAGTTTCTTCAATATCCGAAACAATCCCCCTCCTTAGTCCGGTATTAGGTGCTTTGGCTAGTCCTATAACCTCGATACCGCCCTCACTTAGAGCACCTGCGCAAACCGCCACCTTAGAAGTACCAACATCTAATCCGACCACTACGTTTTGTTTTATCACATCCCCTCCGCTATTAATTTATCTCAAATGTTAAATGTAAAATGTCAAAACTGTATCGTAAAACTTATAACCTATAACTTATAGTTTATAACCATTCTAACGTCTAGCGTCTAATCTCTATACCAGCTTCTATAACCCAACGACTTACTCCTTAATTCTTACGACTTACGGCTTATAGCTTTAAATTTTGCGCTTTGAGTTTTAAACTATTTATGGTGAATTCCAATTAAATGCTTAAAACTGTGTTCTAATAATAATTGTAATTCTTTTTTTTCACTATGTCCAGCGATTTTAGCTTGATGAGCTAATTTTGGCCAGCAGATTACTATATCTCCCAATAAATTATAATTAAAATTTAATTTCTGGCTGGATATTTGCGGAAAAGATAAAACATCAGTAACACAATCTTTGCCGCGATATTTTTTATTTAAAGCACGGATTTTAGTTTGGCCAACAATTAAGACACCTATTTCCGTCAGCTTTGTATATTTGTATTTTTTTAAACAATTTTGCAAGATACTCTCAGCGAACGTCTTGGGTACCGAGAACTTAGTGCTATTTTGTAATTTTAAAATTAAATTATTTTTCATTTTTTTCGACGGAATATCTTAAAAAACCAGTTTTTGGATAATCGATACGCTGGTGAAATATTACCGCCAAGGTATCGATAAAAGTGTTTTTAATTTTATTTACATCGCCCGAAGTTAGCCCGGAAAGCTCGAATTGTTTTTCGTCGAACCTAAGCCGAATGGTATCTTCTACCACTTCTCTAATATCTTTAATGGTAATATTTTTTATCAGACGCGTTTTCGCCTCAATGGCATCAGCTAACATTATAATAGCCGCTTCCTTGCTCATGGGCTTTGGGCCGGGATATTGAAAATAGGCTTTTTTAACTCGCGGATTCTCTAGCAGGGCTTTCTCGTAAAAATAACCAATCAAGGTTGTTCCGTGATGGCTGGCAATTAGAGAGATCACCTCATCGGGCAAACGATTTTCTTTAGCGAGCTTTATCCCCTCTTTTACGTGATTAATAATGATTTTTGCGCTTTTTTTAGGATCAAGCTCTTCGTGGCGATTTTCAATATTAGTCTGATTTTCAATAAACATTTCCGGCTTAACTAATTTGCCCACATCATGATAATATCCTCCTACTCGAGCGAGCAAGCTGTCGGCACCAAGCGCGCGCGCCGCTTTATTAGATAAATTTGCTACCATAATAGAATGGTTATAAGTGCCGGAGGCTTCAGTGGAAAGTCGGCGCAGCAAGGGGTGTGATAACGCTTCTAGTCTCAGTAGCGTTCGGTAGGTAATTAAAAAATCTCGCAAGATCGGCGTAGTAAGAATTACTAAAATACTCGTAATAAACGAGATTACAATCGCAGAAAATAAAATTATTAGCACATGAGCGCTAGAAAGAATTAATTGATTTTTTATTATTAAAGCAAATAAAAGATTTACCAAAAAACTAATAGCAAAAATCGCCAAAAATAAAAATACGCCATACTTAAATGGTTTTTGCATATTTTTAACCTTGCAGTTTACTTTTTACTAAAGACGAGACTAGCGAGCCATCGGCTTTGCCTTTGAGTTGAGGCATAAGCACAGCCATAACTTTACCCATATCTTGCGGACTATTAGCGCCAACTTTTTTTATTGTTTCTTCAATAATTTTTTCTACTTCATTTGGCGAGAGCTGCTCAGGTAAATACTTTTTGAGAATTTCAATTTCGCTCTGTTCTTTTTCAACCAAGTCCTGGCGGTTACCTTTTTTATATTCATTAATTGAATCTTGGCGACTTTTTACTTCTTTGGCGACCAATTCGCTAATTAAAGTATCATCTAATTTTTTACCCAGCGCGATTTCTTTATTTTTCATTGCCGATTTTAGCATTCGTAAAACCGAGACAACTGGCTCATTTTTGCCTTTTAGCGCGAGTAGATAATCAGTTTCAATTTGTTCTAATAAGGTCATAATATTCCTAGCTATAATTTCTAATGTCTAATTCTTAATTTCTATATAATGTCTAATTTTATAATGTTTAAAAATTAAATCATTAAAAATTTATAATTAAAAATTGAAAATTGATTTAGTATCCCCTTTTAATTTTCCTAATCATTGTTTTTCTGCGCGCGATAGCTCTTTTTTCCATTCGATTGATATCTTTAGAAAAAAATCTTTTTTTCTTGGCTTCGGATAAAATTCGGCTTTGCTGAACTTCGCGAAAAAATTTACGAATTACAAAATCAGTGCTGGGTTTAGCAGAGCTGTAAGATCTAGATTGTCGTCCATAATTCATGATTAAATCACCTCCCCTCTTGAGAGGGTTCGCATACTAATTAACAGCATACCAAACTTTTGTTCTCTTGTCCATATTTTTCTTTTTTACCCCAATCTAACGCCTAGCGTCTATCGACTATTGCCTACCCACCCTTGACTTTCTCGAGAAAATATGATATAGTGTAATGTTTCCCAATTAGGGTTATAATATAAGTGGAAAGGTTCTTTAAAAACTTAGTTTTACTACTTTAAAGCTTACGGCTTTATGGCTTACAGCTTTAAAGCTAGTTACAATATTTCCGAAATTCAGAAATTCAGTAAAAGGAGGAAGATAAAAATGTTCGTGGAACAGAGAGGTTCGTCGATTTTCGACGAAAAAGAAACAAAAAGGGCTTATCTTATTTTCTTATTGCTTACGGCTTTCGTGCTTATCGCTGGTCTCCTGACTGGCTGCGGCGGAGGTAGCGGTACGTCAACGGTACAAACCACCGATCCGCTCCCGACTCCAACCTCGACGTTCATTCCCACTCCAACACCCACTGGCCATTCCCCCTCTCCGAGTCCTACCCCTCCACCCATGCATCAATC
>JAMDBS010000055.1 GCA_023487325.1 Patescibacteria group bacterium | reverse complement strand
ATTTAATATTCTCCAGAATCTCTTTTTCTTCTTTTTGGGGCTTACAAGCTAATGTAATCTCTACATTGGCTATGTTATTCTCATTATTGTATATTTTTTCAAATTCGTAGTAGATATTTTTTAATTTTAACAAATCCTTATTCTCGAATAGTAAATTAAAAAAATTAGCTAAATAATTATCGATATTCTGGGGAATATTAAATTTTTGTTTTACTAAACCATCTTTAGCTAAAGTTAAACCGTCAAGAAATTCCTTTAGAATTCCTCGCTTTTTTCCTATTTCATATAAGGCAGAAGCGTACTGCTTGGCTTTGATGATCATATTTTATCAATAATTATTTAATTATTTTAAGTGCTTCTTCTTCGAGTTTGACTTGCTCGGGTTTTGCTATTTTTTTGTCTAAAATTTTTGACACCGTAGCTACTGTCAAAGAAATGATTTCTTTGCGCAATTCTTTTTTTAGCTGTTCGTGCTCTATTTCTATTTGTTTTTGTGATTTATTGATTATGCCTTCTGACTCTTTTTTGGCGCTAGAAATTATATTTTGACTTTCCTTTTTAGCCAATTCCTGAGAATTGGCGATAATTTCCCGTGCTTCTTTTTTCGCTTTATCTAGTTTAGCTGCCATCTCTTGATTTAATTTTTCAGAATCTAATTTAGTTTTTTCTGCTAATTCAGAAGCGTCCTTGATTTTTTTCTCTCTGTCAGATAACAATTTTAAAACTGGTTTGTACAAAAGCCACGACAATATCCCAAATAGAATTAAAAAATTTATTGCTTGAGAAATTAATAGCTTCCAATTTATTCCTAAGGCTTCCATATAATTGCCTCTTCTCTTATTGATTGTTTTAGGCGACAAATTTAATAATTAAAGCAACGACCAATGCGTAAATAGCAATAGCCTCGCAAAAAGCAGCGGTTAATATCATAGCTGTTTGCACTTTGGAAGCAGCTTCCGGATTTCGTCCGATTGCTTCCATAGCTTTGGAAGCTAAAATGCCAATACCTAATGCCGGACCAACCGAACCTAAACCAATTGCTAAAGCTGCAGCCAATAATTTCATTGATTCTGTTTCCATAAATTCTCCTCTTCTTCATGGGGCAGGTAACATATAGCATATAACATGCAACATGTAGCATGCGACATGAAATAAATTATTTATTATTTTATTAATGCGCCTCATCATGAGATGTCATTGCCATGGTCATAAATACGAGCGTTAACATGGCAAAAACTAAAGCCTGAATAAATCCCACAAATAATTCCAAACCATAAAATGGCATCGGCACGATATAAGGAATCAAGAAGGCAATAACTACCAATAATACTTCGCCAGCAAAAATATTGCCAAACAAACGGAAGGCAAAGGAAATAATTCTGGAAATCTCCGACAGGATTTCCAGAAATCCAACAAATAAATTTATAGGATTTTTAAAATTAAAATATTTTTTTAAATGCTGGAATAAACCGATAGCAATTATTCCTAAAAACTGAGCGGCGATAATAGAAATCAAAGCCAAAGCAAGAGTGGTATTTAAATCGGTATTTGCTGGACGCAGTAAGGGTATAAATTCGCCATGTCTTTCCAATCCGATTAGGCTAAAACCCGGAATTAATTCAATCCAGTTGTTTACTAAAATAAAAAGAAAAAAAGTTGCCATCCAGGGAAAAATTTTTAAAGATTTTTGTCTATCACCTGTAACCGAATCAACTAAATTAAGTAAGCTCTCCACGATCATTTCCATAAGATTTTGCACGCCTTGCGGATTTTTCTTGAGACTTACGCGTACCATGAGCGCTATAATCACTAGAATTAGCATCGCTACCCACGTAGCTAAAATGGAATTAGTAATCGGCCAGCCAAAAATATGGAAAATGATATTAGAAGTTAAAGAAATATGCTCCATTACTTTTCCTCGATTCTTTTAATCATTTGATAAATCAAGAGTGATGATATAGCTAGGGCGATGCCCATGCCTGATAAAATAAATAAGGGTGCGGTATGATAGAATTTATCCAGCTTGGCACCGAAATATGCTAAAAACACTACCGGTATCGCTATAATTAAACCTATTTGCCCCAAAATAGAAAAAACAAACCAAATATTATTTTTTTTCATAAAAAATCTTTGAAAGCAACCAGCCTCAAAGCGTTTTCATTATAACAAGTGAACGTTTTTCTTGCAAGAAGTGGAAAACTTAAGTAAAATGTAAAAGAGCCGTAAAGATCTACAACCTTACTGTCCTACGACCTTATGACCACAAGGAGTATAATATGTTTCACCCACATGGCAAACAAGCAAATATAATAATTTTTTGCTCTGACCCCAGAGTAGTAAAATGGTTAAATGACGATGCAATTAAAACAAAATTAGATTTAATTGATAGCTATGGCGCGATTTCTGCCACTGGATCAATTAAGTTTTTTCTTAATGAAAAATTAATGGAAACATTATTTAAGCAATTAGATATTTTAGTTAAGCATTTTAAGCCAGAAAAAATAGTTATCCTCAATCACACCGATTGTGGGTATTATAAATCTCTAAATCAAGATGAGGAAAAATATTATTTTGCCGATTTGGCAACTGCTAAAAAATTAATACCTCAACGATATCCTGGTTTAAAAATAGAAACGTATTTACTAGATACAAGTAGCGGGAATTTAAAAAGCTGATTTAATTAGCGGGATTGGTTTAGTGGTAGAACGCAACCTTCCCAAGGTTGAGGCGCCAGTCCGATTCTGGTATCCCGCTCCAAGCCAACGTAGCTCAGTTGGTAGAGCAATGCTTTCGTAAAGCAGAGATCGTGGGTTCGAATCCCACCGTTGGCTCCATTCGACTCGTTTTACTCGCTCATGGTCTTCGACCAAAAATAAGGTGTAAGATATAAGGTTTATGGCGTAAGGAGTAAAAATTATAAAAAAGATAGCAGCTATTTGGCAGAATTTATTAAATTACTTATGGCTCGATAGGCTTTCGGTTATTTTTATCGCAAGTGCGATTATTTTAAATATTCTGATTTGGGTTTTGGGACAAAAAAATCAATTCAGTTTTAATTATATGGGTTTTTCTTTGTTTGTAATTATCATTAATCTGTTTTTGGCTATAGTATATGCCAAAAAAGATCCATTAATTAGTAATTTTTTAGCCGGAACTGCATTGATCCTACAAATATTTGTGCTTATTTATTTAAGATATTTTTTAATTATTTTTCAATAAATGACAGAGATCGAAATTAATAGAAAAAAGAAATTCTATCGTTTCTGGGAGATTGTCCCAGGCTTTTTAACATGGAGTGTTTTTATAATCCCTGTTGTTTTGTCATTTTTTTATCCATTTTTTGTAGCATATTTAATTATTATTTTTGCACTATATTGGCTGATAAAATCAATTATTATGTCGATAAGGCTAATAATTGGATACTTAAAGTACAAAGAAAGTATAAAAATAAATTGGCTAAAAAAATGCCAAGAGTCTTATTTGGCTGATAAATTTAAGGGCGTTTACCATTTAATTATCTTGGCAACCTTCAAAGAAGAATTGGAAATTTTGCGAACCTCAATACAAGCAGTTGCTAACTCGAATTTCCCATTAAATAAAATAATTTTTGTGCTAGCTACAGAAGAAAAAGATAGAGTCAACGCTCGTAAATATAGTAAGATTTTAAAAAAAGAATTTGGCGACCGTTTTTATAAATTTTATATAACCGAGCACCCACAAAATATTATCGGTGAAGTTAGGGGTAAAGGCTCAAATATAACTTATAGTGCTAAATGTGCATTAAAATACATTCAGACACAGGGCATTGACCCCAAAAATATTATTGTTACTACTCTTGACGCCGATAACCGCATCCACGAACAATACCTGGCTAATTTAACCTATCATTATGTAATAGATAACGACCCCTTGCATAAATCATATCAGCCGATACCGATGTTTTTTAATAATATTTGGGAAGTACCGATTCCGCTTCGTTCAATTGCTGTTGGCAGTTCGTTTTGGCAAATGATCGAATCCACCCGGCCGTATCGAATGCGCAATTTTTCTTCCCATGCTCAAAGTCTGGCGGCTTTGATTAAAACAAATTTTTGGTCAACTAAAACAATCGTTGAAGACGGCCATCAATTTTGGCGCACCTATTTTGCTTTCAATGGTCAGCATCAAGTGGTTCCGTTATATGTACCTATTTATCAAGATGCTGTGCTTTCACCAATTAGCTATATTATGACTTTTTGGGCTCAGTATGTGCAAAAGAGACGGTGGGCCTGGGGCTGCTCGGATATTCCCTACGTTATGACTAATATTATTGGCAATAAAAATTTACCTTTTGGGGATAAGTGGATGCAAGCTTTTCGGTTAATTGAAGGACATTTTTCTTGGGCCACTACATCAGTCATCTTAGCTTTTGTCGGTTGGCTACCCGGCCTTGTAAACCCTCATTTTCGTGATACAGTTTTAGCCTATAATTTTCCAGTAATTTATTCACGCCTTCTAACTACGGCCTTAATCGGCCTAGCAGTAACACTAACTATTTCCACTTTGCTTTTGCCACCACGGCCAAAACGGATTTTTAATTTTAGCATTATTTTTGAGTGGATTATTTCACCTATTCTCTTGCCGATTTCAAATATTGTTTTCTCCTCGATTACCGCCATCGATGCACAAACCAGATTAATGATCGGCAAATATTTAGAATTTATTGTAACTGAAAAAAAGTTTGTTGATTATCATCACCATAAGACGCTCGAACTTAAAATAAACAAAAAATAGTATATGAATATTAAAAAAATTATTACTATCTTAATGGTATTGGTTTTTCTTGGTATAATGGCCTTCTTTATGTACTCGGAATTAAAAGACGATTCTCCAACTACCGACGAAACAATCCATATTTTATCCGGATACGAATACTGGCAGAAAACCTTTAGTGTTAACCCGGAGCATCCGCCGCTAGGCAAACAAATTGCCGCCCTTCCTTTGCTTTTTATTAAACCTGTAATGCCGCAGGATCAAAGCTATAATTTGGCAATTAACGATTTTTATTACGATTCGTGGCAAGAAACTCGCGCATATTCACAAAATTGGTTGTTTAAAACTGATAATAATGCCGA
This sequence comes from Patescibacteria group bacterium, assembly GCA_023487325.1. Next base: position 7,210 of record JAMDBS010000055.1, on the reverse strand, counting down.
TATAATTGTTAATTCCGCAAGAACAATGGTTTTGATTTTTACTTTAATATTTGGCTTAATATTATTTTTTGTTGCCAAATTCTGGTATAACACAAAGACTGCTCTAATTGCTCTTTTTTTCTTTTGTTTTTCGCCGTTATTTTTAGCTCATGGACATCTTGCCAATACCGATTTGTGGGCGACTTTAGGATTTTTTATCGCGATATTTAGTTTTACCTATTATCTTAAAAAGCCAGACATATGGCGAATGATTTTAGCGGCGATTTGTTTTGCTATAGCAATTTTATTTAAGTTTTCTATGATTATTTTAGTGCCGATTTTAGTTATTTTATGGTTAATTTATCGATATAAATCAAACGATCGTGTAATATATAGCACGAGAAACTTCTTCTTAATTCTTATTTCCTACTTTTTAGTAACTCTATTCTTGGTTTGGGCTGATTATGGTTTTCCTATTAATTTTGCAACTATTTTTGATGTCATTAATAATCATGAATATACTAATAAGGTACTAATCAATTTGTCTGGCATTTTAGCGCATTTACCCGTTCCTCAATTTTTTAAGGGTTTAATTATGGTCCTAACTACCAGCGTTTCCGAGCGCCCGGCCTATTTATTAGGCAATGTCTCTAGCGGTGGCTGGTGGTACTATTTTCCTATTGCCTATTTAGCCAAAGAACCATTGCCTTTGTTAATATTATTAATTATTGCTATTATATTTTATTTGTTTTTTCGAAAAAGAAAATTAGAATTTAAAGACTGGATCCTAATAATTCCGCCTGTGGTTTATGTTTTTATTACCTTATTTTCTAAATTAAATATTGGGATTCGACACATTATGCCAATTTATCCGTTCATTTTTATCTTCATTGGCTATTCCATTTCCCAAATATTAAACAAAACCAAACGCTATCTTATCGCTTATAGCTTATCGCTTATAGCTTTACTAATTTGGTATTTTTTTGCCCCCTTGTCGGTTTTTCCTTATTTTATAACTTATTTTAACGAATTAGCGGGTGGACCCCAAAAAGGAGTAAATATATTAGCTGATTCTAATATTGATTGGGGACAAGATTTAAAAAGGCTGGGTGCGTGGTTCAAACATAATAATATTAATGAAAAAGTTAAATTGGAGTATTTCTGGACTGGTTTGGATGCGCCAACATATTATGGCATTGATTACCAAAGCTTGGAAAAAAATAATCCTAACCAAACAGGCTGGATTGCGATTGGCACTACCGCTTTACAGTCTAAAGACTTTTCTTGGCTAAAAAAATACCAGCCAATAACTATTATTGGCAATGGTGTGTATGTTTATAATATAAAATAATTTAGATTTTATTTTATAATGAGTTTAGACATTGCCTTATTCTCGGCCTCCCTAACCAGCCTAGTCCTTCGCTCACCTTCGCGTTAGTCTTAGGCTTCGCTTCGGACACCGGCACTTCATTCGGCAAAATCTAGGCTCTTATGTATTATTTAATAGTTTTCGCAGAATAACTCATAATAGCTCTGCGGATGAGCGCAGGCCGGACATTCTTTGGGCGCAGTTTTGCCAAAATGAATATATCCGCAATTTCGACATTTCCAATATACTTCTTTAGAACGCTTAAATACCAAACCATTTTTAAGATTATATTCCAATTTTAGATATCTCTTTTCATGACGCTTTTCAACCTCGCTGATTTCGGTAAATACTTTTGCTATTTCTTTAAAGCCTTCCTTTTTGGCAATTTGGGCAAATTGAGGATACATTATAGTATTTTCGTAATGCTCGCCGGCCGCTGCGGTTTTTAAGTTTTTTAGTGTTTTTTGCACAATCGGAAAATCGTATTTTTCCAAAGATGATTGGGTATCATTTTTGAGTAATTTCATTAATCTTTTGGCGTGTTCTTTTTCATTATCTGCTGTTTCTAAAAAAATAGCCGAAATTTGCTCTAAACCTTCTTTTTTAGCTTGCGAAGCAAAAAAAGTGTACTTATTTCTAGCCATAGACTCGCCGGCAATTGCCCGAACAATGTTTTTATAGGTTTCCATTTTTACTCCTTTAGCTATTAACCTAATCCTAATAATAAACTAAACACAAAAATTCCCTAAAGCCCGTAATAAGCTAAGGGTAATTTTTGTATGTTTTTAAAGTGTTATTTATTTGAAGACTTCGTCATTGAGGCAAATAATAAATACAAACCAGCCAAACCTACCAAGTCATAAATAATTCGTGAAACAACTGTCATGTCGCCAAAAATTGTTTTTACGAGATCAAAGTTAAAGAAACCTACCAAGCCCCAGTTAAGCGCACCGATAATAACCAAAATTAAAGCAATCCAATCTAACGCGTTCATTTTGCCCATTTTTCCTCCTTGTGAATAGGTGTTATCCACAATTATTAACTTATTACAAGAATATTATATCAAATTTATCAATGATTGTGCATATTAATGTTTTAGATAGATTATTTTGTTATAATAAAATTATGATTGAAGTTTTGATAAAAATATTACCGCTCGATATCGCCTCAACTATTAGTCCGATTATTTTAGCTTTAACAATTGCCTTATTGGCAAAAAAAGATTATGGCTACAGACGCGCTTTGGCACTTTGCGGTGGATCTATTATAGTAGTCATTATATTAGCCACTTTAGGTTTAAAAACCGGACAAAACATTCAAGATATTAATAATAACAATCTTCGCGATAATATTGTAGATTTAATTTTAGCAATTTTGTTTTTGTATTTTGGAATTAAGAGCCTTATTCATCAAGATAAGCAGTCAAACCCCAAAATATCCTTAAAGAATCAATCGGCGCAATTAATTAAATGGTTTTCGATTGGTTTTATTATTAATATCACTAATTTTGATGCGGTAATATTGAATTTTTCCGCCGCCAAAGAAATCGGCCAAGCCACTATAAACGCGGTACAAAAAATAATTCTTCTTGTTATTGATGGATTATTTTTTATTTCGCCTATTATAGTGCCGCTAGCTGTCTATTCACTAATGCCCAAACTCGCGCAAAAAATTCTTATACCAATCGATCTTTTTCTTACTAAATACGGCCGCTACATTGTCGGTGTAATATTTATTGGCTTTGCAATTTTCCTTTTTTATCGAGGACTAAAAATACCATAAAACACGCTGAATAGCAGAACGCAATAACTCGCTGAATAAATCCGGACTAAGTATATAAACAATCACAAAACAGCTCACAATTATTATTATTGAAAGCCATTTAGTATAAATGCCATATGTTCGAAGCATCAAAATCAGAGAAATTGCCGCCAGCAGTATTGGGCCTACAACTTTAATATCTCCCAAGGGCACGCGGGCGCCAGCAACATAAGCCGAGCTTTGATGCATGAATTCTGCCAAGTTATAATTAATTTTGAAAATAATTAAGGCTAATTCCGCTAAAAGTAAAAACAGCATTGCCCAGGAAAAAATTTTAGTTGATTTGCCTTCGGTTCTATAAATTTCATAAATCACAGTTGGCAAAAGTGCCAAAACCGCCATTAGAGCGCTGTGATAAATAATACCTAGAATTGCGCCAGCAAAAGCAATTAAAGTCAAGCCGAGGCAAATTGGTGTTGCATAAGTTGTTGGCTTTGCCATTTTTTTCCTTTCATACAGGTTATTTTACTTCGATTTTAACAGATAATTTAGGAAGGTGTTCGTTTGGCAACCAGGGGCGATATATTTCATACTGTAAATCAGTTGAACCTGACTTTATTGCCTCAAAAGTCCATTTATCGCTACCGAAATCTCCGACCGCGCCAGAAGTTGAAGGAATATTTTGATAATCAGTTAATTGGATTATTTCTTTGTTATAAGCCGGATCGGCAAATACATAACCGCCATCACCAGGATCAGTTAGGGTAACAATTATTTTCTGGCTCTTTTTCAAAGTGATTGTCTGTCCATTACTTGAATCACTAATATTAACAGAAGAAGGTAAATTCTTAAATATTTTATCTTTATAAAAATACAATGCCAATCCTCCGGCAATAATTACTATTAACACAATAATCCAAATAAGTAATTTGTTTTTCATTTTTCCTCCTATAAATATTTTTTCTATCATTATTATACCTCAATAAATAAGACATTGACAAGATACACAATAAATGCTAAAATTGATTGTTGACTTTTTAGACAACCTTCCTGGCTTTTAGGAAGATTTTAACAAGAGAGGGTGATCACGAGTGATTACGAACCGGATTCCCAAAGCAGAAACCCTGAAAATTACGGAATTGGCGAAACAGAAACTCTCTATCGCAGAAGGAAGGATTACGCAAATCGCCCTGAGTTGCCGTTGGGTTGACAACATCATGTTGAATTCAAACGATGGTCAAAATAATGTAATTTTTACCTTCAAAGGCGAAAGTGGCTACCTGCGAATCTACGACCACCGCGCCGCCACCTACGAATTCATGCTCAGAGCATCTTCCATGAATGAAGAATTTTATGAGCAACTTGGCGAGATTTTTCGCCAGACTCCCTGTATCGGCGGCCTGCGTATCAAAATTCACAAAGGATACTATACTCCATATATGATCCTCTGCGACCTTGGCACGCCCGATGTTCACGATGGCGGCAATACCGACAATTTAATCCTGACGGTTGTCGGTTATTACAACAAACAGACGCACCGGATCGTTGCGTTCGGCAATGCCCAGCACAAACCCACAGGCATTTGCCTGATTGCGCCGCAGAAGGTGTAGTATCCGGCAAGCGTACAAATCCAAAAAGCACCTATTAATAGGTGCTTTTTTTTATATATCTAAATTATTTTTTGCTTTAATTTAAATATATTTTGAAAAAATTAGTAAGCCGATAACTACGGCAAAAAAACAAAAAATTAACACCAAACCGGCGAGCGCGTCTTTAATAAGAGCGATGCGGTCGTGCGGCGCAGGATGAAGATGATCGATTAATTTTTCCAGCAATGTGTTAATGGTTTCTGCGCCCAAAACCAAAATAATCACAAATAAAAGCGTAATTTTATCTTGGGTTTCTAATTTTAATAAGTACATTAATATTACAACGACAAAAGCAATAATAATTTGAATTCGAAAACTTTGTTCTCGCCAAAGCAATTTTAGACCAGTAAAGGCGTTCTGGAAGCTGCGTTTTAATTTTGCTGAGCTCAAAAAAGTCATATTTAAATATCGTTAATTTTCGGCAATTGGCAGCCCCTAGGGGAGTCGAACCCCTCTTTTCAGCTTGAAAAGCTGACGTCCTAACCGATAGACGAAGGGGCCATCAACTGGCGAAAATTAGAAATCTTAAATCTTATTTTAATAAATATTTAAAGAAAAATCAAGGAGCAAACTATTTTTTATTAATTGTGGCCAGACTAAAAAATACAATGGCCAAAGTACCAAAAACAATTAAAATAAACCATATTTTACCCCAAAAATTTCTATTTGCTGCCTTTTGAATTGCTTTTTCGTCATAAGTAAATTTACCGCGCTTTTCTTCTAATCCGCGAATAATTTGCATAATAGAATAATCCCATACAAATAAACGTAATGATTTTGGCTTATTTGTTTTTGGGTCAAGATAAATTAATACTGGCCACATTAACTCGCCGCTAATTAACGCCTGAATATTTTGGTAGGGAATTATTTTTTTCCATAAAAAACCCTTAAAAATTACCCTCCCCCGCTCAAAATATACAGTGTTAGAAATATTATCTAAAAACAACAACAAAAAAATTGGCTGAACCAATGAAGCAATAATAACACTCATTGAAAGGGCCACATTTTTATCGGTCGAGATTCTGTAAAAAAACCCGTTAAATACTGCCTGCATTACAATCATAAAAACTGGATAAAACCAAAGCTGATCTTTCCAAAAATTCGGCCGAAGTTTTTGTACTATCATATATTTTATATTATTTCAATAATTTTTCGTGTTGTCTAACTAATCTGTCTATCGTGCCATCGTTTTTGTATTTTTTAATTAGTTCGTTAATTTTCGGTAAGTATTTAGCAAAAGGAGATTTTTTAGAAATTGTAATATAAAAATTTTCTACTGCCAGATAATCTGGAATTGACTCTACCTTGCCAGAAAGATTTAGTTTTTTTAGTTCTCTTTGACCGCAATAAAGGCAATAAACAAAATAGTTGGCACCGTTACTAATAATTCTATCAAAAGCGTCTTGGGTGGTTGGCACCGATTCGACCGACAATTTTTCCTTGATGTAATTGTCAAATTCCTGGCCGTAGCTGTCGCCTGTCATAACAACACCCTTTTTACCGATTAAGTCTTCCCAGTTTTTGTATTTCAATATTGTGCCTGATTTGATAAATAAAGTGATCGGATCGATAGTATAAGCATCGGAATAGTACATATACTTTTGACGTTCATCTGTTTTGTAGGCCGCCACCAGCATATCCACTTCACCACTCCTGGCTTTGTCTTGAACTTCTTGCCACTGCCCTTTATATTTTATATCGCACTTAATTTTTAAATCTTGGCAAATCATATTTACTAAATCCGGACCGGCACCGACAATTTTATCACCATCTTGCCACATAATTGGTGCCCATTCGGGATGACCGGAAGCAATCAAAGTAATTTTTTTTATGTATTGAAAATAATAAAAACACCCAAAACCGATTAAAATAGCGAGTCCAACGGTTAAATATATCCAAATAAGATTGTGTTTAATTGTGCTTTGCATATGTTTATGATTTCAATTTATAATATTTTTTGTCATGAACACAGAAAATTCCTTGATCGGAAATCCATTTTTTGTTTTCCTTTTTTAAGAAATTCTCTATTCCATTATCTCGAATATATTTTAAATTGTCTATCTCGCTCATACCATATTTAGTACGATACCTATCATCCAAATGCTTTAAACGATCGCAAGAAAAATTATCACAATTAAAGCAAAATTTACCCTTACGCTCTAAGCAAGTTCTTATTTTACACCTGACTCGAGTGATAGGTATATTTTTTTCCGCTTTACGACATCCGTGGCAAGGACTTTTTCTTCGCAAATATGCCCGACATACGCCACAATTCATTCCGCATGACGCTATTACAGCTTCGTTAAACAGTTTTTCCATATTATATCCGCAAGTTAATTATTAAATATTTTAAACTTGAGAGATTTCAGCTCTTTTGTGCTTTTATTTTGTCTTTTAATGACAAATTATTTATTTTTTATTAAATTTATTGGCTTCTTTTGTGTGAAACTTT
>JAMDBS010000091.1 GCA_023487325.1 Patescibacteria group bacterium | reverse complement strand
GCCCGGAATGTGAATTGAACTCCAATCCACTGTCAATGGAAAAAGCACTAAAGAAATTAAGCCTTACACCTTACACCTTACACCTTACACCTTCCCGAAAAATTGCAGTTTTGGGCGATATGCTCGAATTAGGAGATTTTTCCAATAATGCCCATAAGGAAATATTGGATTTGGCAAAAAAAACAGCCGATTTAATCATCACTATCGGATCAAATTTTGCCAAACAGCGAAATTCATATCAATTTAAAAATAATCAACAGATAGTTGAATTTTTATTGAAAGAAATACATCCTAACGATATAATATTAATAAAGGGATCACGGGGAATGTATATGGAAGAAATCGTTGATAAATTAGCAAAATATTAAATACCAAATACTAAAATAAACCTATGGAACAAATTACTTTTTCAATTTCGGGATTAATGAAAATCTTTTTATTCGCCGCAATCGCATTTTTAGCAGCTATGCTTATGACTCCATTTTTAACTAGTTTTTTGTATAAAAATAAACTTGGCAAAAAAATTCGCCAAACTGGCTATGACGAAAAAAGTAAAACACCGATTTTTTATTCTTTACACAAAAGTAAAGAAAATACACCAACGATGGCAGGTATTTTAATTTGGCTAACGGTTGCTTTAATAACTTTATTGTTTAATCTTGATCGTGCCGGAACATATTTGCCGCTTTTTACTTTGGTCTTCGCGGGAATTATTGGTGCCATCGACGATTTACTGAATATCAAACAAATCGGACCCAACAATGGTGGTTTTCGTTTTCGCTCAAAACTCATTTTATACTTAATGGTGGCGGCTTTGGGTGCTTGGTGGTTTTATTTTAAACTGGATTGGAGTTCAATTCACATTCCGGGCGGCAATTATTTAGGCTTACCTTACAATATTGAGCTCGGCTGGTGGTATATACCAGTATTTATTATTGTTTTAATTGGTTCGGCTTTTGCTAGCAATGAAACAGATGGCCTAGACGGATTATTGGGCGGAATTATGACTATTTGTTTTGGTGCCTACTCCATTATTGCTTTAGTTCAGGGTCAGGCGAGTTTAGCCATATTTTGCGGAACAATTTCCGGCGCGCTTTTAGCTTTTTTGTGGTTTAATATTTACCCAGCCAGATTTTTTATGGGCGATACCGGTTCCATGGCGCTGGGGATGACGCTGGCCGTAGTGGCATTTTTAACTAACTCGGTAGTGGTTTTGCCAGTAATCGCTTTTGTTCTAGTGCTAGAAGCATTCTCGGTAGTAATCCAAATATTTTCGCGCAAATTTTTTCATAAAAAGGTATTTTTATCGGCACCGATTCATCATCATTTTCAGGCACTGGCTTGGCCGGAAACTAAAGTGACAATGCGTTTTTGGGTTATTTCCGCTGTTTGCGCCGCTTTAGGTTTGGCAATAGCGCTAATAGGGAGAGGATAAAAATGGACCAAAGAACTCTAAAAATTAAATACATCGAAGAATTAGTGCGAGATAAAATTCGACTCACTCAAGAATTAGAGGGTTTGAAGACATATAAGATCAAGATAAGAAATGTAAGGAATAAATATGCTGAAGGAAGGCGAGCCAACATTAGAAGAAGTGAAAATCGAAACTCACAGTGAAGAAATTTCTTCTGAAAACATTTTGGGAATGTCGCCAAAAGAGTTAATGGACTATTTTGTTTCCTTGCATCAGGAAGGAAAATTGGAAACATTTCTAAATAAATCTTTAGAGAATAACTCTCTGGTGGCTAAATTTAGTTATTGGGAAAAATGGCTAGAACAAAATCACCAAAAATTAATTGATTGCTTAGTTGCAGAGAAGAAAAAGCTTTATCCTGGAGACAGTGAATCATTGCCTTTGAATGTAGAAGAAAAATTTAGTGCTGACGAACTCAAACTAATTTTTTCCAATCTAGGTTCGATCCAGTTAACTTTTGGCTGCTCCAAGGGTTGTCCATTTTGTGGCTTTGATGCCCCTCTTGGTACTAGGGACTATATTCCATATTCTCAATTAGCTAATTTGTTTCAGCGATATGGAAAACAAATTAATAAAACGCAACCTTTTTTATATTGGGCCTCCGAACCTTCCGACTATATTTCGCGAGAACATCTTGAAAATAAAACATATCAAGATGTGCACCAGTTAGCTATAGAATATGCCGGGTACAGTCCTCATATTACTTCTAGAGAGACCAGAAACAATGCATGGCTAAATTTTTTAAAATTACAAAATATGAGTGAAGGGGGAGCTAGAGTCAGCGTATATGGGTTATCGCAGAAAGAAACTGAAATTATAAAAGAAAAAACAAATAGCGAGGTGGGGATAGTTGGCGAAAATACTTCACACATCAAAGGGCTAGGGAGATCTTTTTCGTTTTCAGAGTTTGGGCAACAATCCATAGGTATCGGTTGTTTTAATGGGGTACTCTTAACCCCTAGGGGACTTTATAACGTAATTCAGGTTCCTTTATCTGAAAAATTTCCCCAGGGGCAAATTGTAGTGCCCATAGAGAAACAAGATAATAAAGCAATAAAGAAAGGAGATTCGATATTAAATATTCTTAAAGGCAATATTGCTGCACACATTCGTTTAGATACCCCATTTGTTCCCTTTTTCCATATATGGTCTGGCGATAAATTGTACTGTGTGGCTATTGATGAAGATTATAAAGTTTCGGCAGTGGAACAATCTGGTATACCTAAAGCATTACTTTCAATAGATGAATATTATTTGGATCAAATAAAACAGGTTTCTGAAGATCCTATATCAAATTCCCATCATGAAGAAAAAGAAACACTGATATCAGAGCTGAAAGAAGCGAGAGATAACCGAAAATGTAATTTCTTAGAAGCTCTACGCGACGACTACGCGTCTAAGAAAGAAATAGAGAAGGCGCATACGCTAAAACACAATTATAAATTCAACATAGAAGAACTAGAGCGATATGGTTTTTTGCGAGTTAAAATCGTGAAAATAGATTCTGCATGCTTTTCTTCTTTACAACTAGAATTAAGGTTGCCAGGTTTTATTCCTTATATAGCATACTTTATAAGCCATTCAGATCGGCGGATAGATGAATACTGGGAGAAAAGTGCAAATATAACTTCAGAAGATATTTTTGAAAAATTCGGAAAAGAAATCAATTTTCATCTTGATTCAATCGTAGTTAATAAAAATAAATTTCAAACACCATTGCGACTATTTTATGATTTTGGTTGGGAGAATAAGCCAAAATGAATATCGAAGATATGCGAAACAAAAAAATAGCTCTGCTGGGCTTTGGCGTAGAAAACCAAGCGCTTTTGAAATGGCTTACCGATCACAAGGTGATGAAAATCACAATTTGTGATCGAAATCCTAAATTCCAAATTCTAAATCCTAAACAAATCCCAAATCCCAAATCCCAAAATTTAAAAATTAGTTATCAACTAGGGAAAAAATATCTGGATAATTTAAGCAAATTTGATATTATTTTTCGTTCACCAGGAATACCATATTTATTACCGGAAATTCAAAAAGCTAAAAAATTAGGCACGATTATTTCTTCACAAATAAAGTTATTTTTTGATCTAACCCCGGCCAAGATTATTGGTGTAACCGGCACCAAAGGTAAGGGCACAACAACTTCTTTGATCTATGAAATCTTAAAAACTATCGACTATCGACTATCGACTAATGTCTATTTGGGTGGCAACATTGGTAATGCTCCGATAGAATTTTTGGACAAAATTAAAAGTAGCGATCGGGTGGTTTTGGAATTATCTTCCTTTCAATTGCAAGATTTAGATAAGAGTCCGCATATTGCTATTGTTTTAAATATTACCACTGACCACCTGGATTATCATAAAGATCAAAAGGAGTATATTGATTCTAAATTAAATATTGTTCGCCATCAACTAAAAAGTGATTCTGTAGTAGTCAATTTGGATTATTTAACCTCATTTAAATTTGCTGTTGTCTCCCCAGCGGAAAATAAATATTATTTTTCGCACAAAAAATCAGTTGATTTAGGCTGTTTTATTGATTGGGACAATTCAGATTCCGGACGGTTAATACTGCGAACAGAAAAAAAAGACTACTTATTATGTTCTATAAGCGAGCTAAAAATAAAAGGCGCGCATAATTTAGAAAATGTTTGTGCGGCTGCTGCAGGTGCATATCTGGCCGGGGTTAGACCGAATAACATAAAGAAAATAATAATAGGATTTAAGGGTTTGCCGCTAAGGATAGAATTTATTAGAAAAATTAAAGGAATATCTTTTTTTAACGATTCCGCCTCGACTAATCCGGATACCGCAATTGCGGCTATTAAATCATTTAATGAACCCATAATTTTAATTGCCGGCGGTTCAAGTAAAAATGCTGATTATAAGAAATTGGGAAAAGTGATTGAAAACAGTTCGGTTAAAGCTGTTGTGTCAATTGGTCAAACTGGGCCAAAAATTGTTGCAGCAATAAAAGATAAGCGATTTATTAAAACTATAAAAAATTGCAAAAATATGGCTGAGGCAGTTAGGGCAGCGTATAAACTAGCTAATAGCAGTGATATTGTTTTACTTTCGCCAGCTTCGGCTAGCTTTGATTGGTTTAAAGATTATAAAGACCGCGGCCAGCAATTTAATCTTGCTGTTAAAAACTTATAACTTTTAATTTTTAACTTTCTACTTTTAACTTATCTACTATGGTTTTATCAAAAACTCTGCAAAATTTTCGCCCCAAACAGAAAAGGCCTGATTTTTGGCTGGCCATTTTAGTTTTTATTCTTTCTGTTTTTGGCGTAATTATGGTTTATTCCGCTAGTGTAGTGATTTCTAACGAACTATATCATTACAATAGTTATTTTCTAACTAAACAGCTTACAGCTTTTGCAATCGGCATTATAGCTTGGGTTATTTGCTACAATATCGATTACAAATTCTGGAATAAATATGCCGGCTGGATGCTTGGCATCACCTTATTTTTTTTAATTGCTGTTTTTGTACCAGGTATTGGGCGACAGCTGGAAGGCGCTTATCGCTGGATTCACGTAGGGCCAATTTTTTTCCAACCGGCGGAATTTATTAAATTAACTTTTATTATTTATCTTTCTGCGTGGCTCGCCAAAAAAGGTGCGGATGTAAAAGACTTTAAACGCGGATTTTTGCCTTTCATTTTAATTACCGGGTTGATTATTTTTCTAATAATGTGTGAACCAGATATGGGTACTATGACGGTGATTGCTCTTTCTGCCGTAGCTATTTTTTTTGCCTCCGGAGCTCGCATTTCGCATATGATTATTGGTATTCTTGCAGCTGGCGGAGCTTTTTGGCTATTAATTAAAACTTCTGCATATCGCTTGCAACGATTTTTAGTTTTTCTAAACCCTGGCAATGAAACACTCGGCGCGTCATATCATATTAATCAAGCCTTGGTAGCAATTGGATCGGGTGGATTGCTGGGATTAGGTTTCGGCTTATCCAGCCAAAAACGCTTATTTTTGCCTCAGGCACAAACCGACTCAATTTTTGCCATTATTACCGAAGAACTAGGTTTTTTAAGGGCCATACTGGTTATTATTGTATACGTTCTTATTGCTTGGCGAGGTTATAAAATCGCCAAAAATGCACCCGACGTATTCTCTAAATTACTGGCAGTGGGAATTACGAGCTGGATTGTTTTTCAGGCCATAATTAATATTGGCGCTATGACAGGACTTTTGCCGCTGACCGGTGTGCCTTTGCCATTTGTAAGCTATGGCGGATCATCTCTAGTTGTATTATTAGCAGCAATAGGAATCTTGATGAATATATCAAAGCAAAGCACAAGGTAGGTTTAGAGGGGTAAGGTTTAGAGATGTAGAGAGATAGGGTATAGAGGTGTAAGATTTATGATGAATACAAAATCGATAAAAACATACAAAGATTTAGTTGTTTGGCAAAAAGCTCATTTTTTAGTTTTAGAAGTTTATAAAATAACTAAGAATTATCCATCGGAAGAAAGATTCGCGCTAACTTCACAAACAAGGAGAGCGGTTTCGTCTACGCCCGCTAATATCGCCGAAGGTTTTTCTAGACAGAGCTTGAATAATTACTTGAATCATCTTGATATTGCTAATGGTTCTTTAGAAGAGACAAAATATCATCTTTTATTAGCTAAGGATTTGAAATATTTATCAAGTATTGGTTATGAAAAACTAATTTTATTAGCTGATGATGTAGGAAGATTGTTAAACGGTTTAATTAAATCTTTGAGGAACAAAAAATGAAATTTTCTACGCCTTACCCCATACGCCTTACCCCATACGCCTTACCCCATACGCCTATTAAAGTTGTCCTAACCGGCGGTGGAACAGCGGGACATATTTTACCGCTTATTGCTGTTAGCCAAGAACTAAAATCGATAAATAAAGATACAGAATTCTTGTTTATTGGTCCCGATAATGACGAAGAAAGGCTGATAACAAGAAAATATAATTTAAATTATTTAGCAATAAATTCAGGTAAAATTCGTCGATATTTTGATTGGCAGAATTTTATCGATCCTTTCAAATCGATTGCTGGTTTTATACAATCAGTAAAAATTCTTAAAAATGTTAAGCCCGATGTAATTTTTGCCAAAGGTGGATATGCGACTTTTCCGGTAGTTTTGGCTGGGTGGTTTTTAAAAATTCCGATTATAATTCACGAATCCGATTCCGTAATGGGATTGGCTAATAAAATCGAAAGTAAATTAGCCAAAAAAGTTTGTGTCGGCTTCCCGACTGAGTTTTATCCCTATATTAAATCGACTAAACTCGTCTATACCGGTAATCCCATCCGTAAAAATTCTGTCTTATCTCTTAAACCTTACCCCTCTAAACCTCTACATCTTACCCCTCTGCACCATAAACCTACTATTCTAGTAACCGGCGGTAGTCAGGGCGCGCATTTTATCAATCAAACAATTTTAGCGATTTTGCCAAAATTATTGAAAAAATACCACATCATTCACATTTGTGGTAAAAATGATTATAGTCAATGCCAAAAATATAAATTTTCTAATTATGAATTGTATGATTTTACCGATAAAATACTTGATTTAATGAAAAAAGCGGATTTAACAATTACTCGCGCTGGTGCCAGTACCCTGGCGGAAATATCCAGTTTATCAAAACCAGCGCTAATTATCCCGCTTCCTGCTTCGGCCAATAATCATCAACTTCAGAATGCAAAAGTGTACGAAAAGAATAAAGCAGCGGTGGTAATTTTAGAGCAAGACATAATACCGGATAATTTACGAATTATTATTGAGGGATTGTTGAATAATAAAAACCGACTGAAAGAAATGCGTGAAAATACACATAAATTGTTTAAAAAAGACGCCGCCGAACTCATTTCTAAAGAGATTATCAACCTAACGTCTAACGTCTAGTGTCTCAGAGCTACTGTCTATCCCAAAATTTGACCCTCTCGACATTATTCAGGGTCAACCCGAAGGTTGACAAAACCTTAATTTTCAGGTATAATAGTAATATGTTAAAGTTTAAAGTGCAAAACTTAAAAGAAGGAAAAGCGTATTTATTTTAATTAGTCCACTGGGCTAATTTTTATTTAAGTCCCGCCTTAACGGGATAAGGAGGAAAAATGCCATTTGGAATGGAGCCAGGTCAAATACCGGACGAGGTAATGAAACAGCAAGAAGCAGCAAAAAGATTCGCCGAACAAAAACCAGCTATGTCGGTGGCAATGAGCGATGAAGCTAAACAAAAACTATTAAATGAACGTTTTCAGACCAGAATGAAAAGAGCGGAAAGCTTAGGGCAGATTAAAGTAGGGGAAACAACTTTTGAATTGGTAGATGGCAATAAGCTACTTGTAGAAGCAGAAAGCGTAACTCCCGAAACAGTAGAACAGGATTTTCAAGCCAAATCTCCTGATGTTTATCAACTTGTGTCTCAACTACCGCAATTTCCTTCTGAATGTACTATTACAAAAGCCAAAGACAAAAAAGGTTTGGATATTTTGAGGGTAGTTTTGGGTGGTAAAGTTCCTATAAACGTTGCTCAATTTGCTAAAGGTGTTTTTCCTAAATTACAACCTCATCAGATCGAGGCATTGGCTAGAGCAAGCAGCAAAATTCAGAGTGATTTAAAAGTAATAAATTTTGAGCAAGATTCTCAAAAAATCAAAAATGCCGCCAAGGAAATTGTGATTTTGCAGAATATTACAAAAGCCTTGGCCGGAGAAAAATCACCTGAAATGGGTAAATTATAATTTATGCGTTAGATCGATATCATAAAAGACGAATCACTATTGGTTCGTCTTTTAATTTAACCAGAAAAATGGTAATATTTAACTATGAATTATCATCTTATTGGCATAGGCGGGGTTTCGATGAGCGGTCTTGCTAAATTGCTTGTAGCACAAGGCAATATTGTTAGTGGTTGTGATTTAAAAAACCTTAAGGCTTATGACTTAAAAATTAAGACTTTTGAGGGGCATTCACCGGAGCATATTACAAAAGATCTCGATGCAGTAATTGTGACTGCCGCGGCGGTTCATACTGGTTCGCCGGCCCAAAAAGAGCTAGACAAGGCAAAAGAATTAGGGATAAAAATAATTACCCGTTCTAAGCTTATTGGGCAATTAATGAATGATAAAATTGGTATTGCCATCGTCGGCATGCATGGGAAAACCACCACTACTACTATGATTGGGGAAATTTTAGAGCAAGCCGGTTATGATCCAACGGTTTTAGTGGGCTCAAATGTTAAAAAATGGAAAGGTAATGTTCGTGTCGGAAAAAGTAAATACTTTGTGGCCGAGGCGTGTGAATATGAACGCCAAATGTTGGATTTTCGACCAAAAATCGCGGTAATCCTAAATTTAGAAGAAGAACACTTAGATACTTACCCGAGCGGTATGCCGGAAATAAAAAAAGCCCTTTAAGAAATTTATCAAACTTATACCGAAAAATGGTTTATTAGTTTTAAACCAAGACGATAGAAATGTTACGTCACTAGTAAAATCAGCCAAATGCAAGGTAAAAAGATTTACCGCTAAAAAAATATGGCCAGGTTTAAATTTGCAAGTGCCGGGAAAGCATAATTTACTAAATGCTAATGCCGCAGCCCGTGTTTGTCATGAATTAGGAGTAAAACACGAAATAATTAAAAACGCATTAAATAATTTTACCGGCGCCGACCGTCGGTTTGAAATAAAGGGAGAGAAAAATGGCATTATGGTGATTGACGATTATGGCCATCATCCTACTGAGATTAAGGCCACGATTCAAGCAGCGCTGGAATACATTAATAGGTGTATGGTGCAAGGTGTAAGTTATAGAGGCGATGCAAATTCTAAACCTTTACACCATAAACCCGAGTTGATCGTGGTATTCCAGCCCCATCAATATATGCGCACAAAGCTATTATTTAAAGATTTTGTGAAATCTTTTGCCGGGGTTGACAAGCTAATAATCAGCGATATTTATCTTATTAGTGGGCGCGAACCCAGAGAGGCACGCGCTGACTATTCCCAAGATCTAGTTAGAGAAATTAAAAAACAAAATATAGATGCCAAATATATTGCCGAATATAATGATATAGTTAGTGAACTGAGAAAAATTGCCCATCCTGGCGATATAATTTTGACTCTAGGCGCAACTGATATCTATAAAGTAGGCGAAGCATTCCTTCAAGTAAGGTTATATTAAACAGGCTCTTAGAAATTTTTAACAAAGTCAGCAATATATTTTGCTAATATTTTTGGATTGTTAATTATTAAAACATGATTAGCATCGGGAATAATATGCAAGCGGGAATTTTTTACTAAATGGTTAATTTTTTGAGCCACTTCAACTTGAAAAATTGAATCTTTTTCTCCGTTTATAATTAGAACCGGCTGTTTAATGTTTTTTAAAATTTTTACTCCGTTAAATCTGGCGAGATTCTGAAAGGTAAAAACCCAAGATTTAAATGAAGTGTGGGTAATATCATTATAAATTCTTTTAATATTCCAATCGCCAGTACCGATAAATTTTTTATAATCTAATTGAACAGATTGTTCGCTTACTGATTTTCTTTTGTGTAATCTGCTATTTAGTAAATTTATTAAAAAAGGATTATTGCTAATAAAATTCTTTAATACTTGAGGCGCTTTTGGCGCGCTATCAATTAATACATAGCTTCTAGTTAAATTCGGGTAAAGATTATGAAAATTTATCGTTATCATTCCGCCAAAACAGTGTCCAATTAAAATGAAATTAATAATTTTTTCTTTTTGGACGATACGATAGATATCTTTAGAGAATTTATTTAAAGAATAATCTTTGACAGTGTGTGGCCGGTCCGATAGACCATGCCCGCGCAAATCAAGTGCTAAAGTTCGAAAATCTTTTTGACGCAAATATTTTCTTTCTTCTTCCCAAGCCTTAAGATTTCCACCAACACCGTGGACAAAAATTAAAACAGGCCGCTTGTGGCCCTTTTTAATTTTTTTATCAATTTCGTAATTAATAATTGTTTTATCGAAGGAAACAACTTTTTTTTGCATATTTAAATAATAGTTAGCCTTTAATAAATATGGTATGATATAATAGAAAATAAGTCAAAATTAAGAGGTGAATAAATGAATAGGTATAAAAAATTAAAAAATATTTTAGGTAGTGAGCTAAAAGAACATATTGTTTTGCGCGATTATAGTACGATGAAAGTTGGCGGGGTGGCAGATTATTTTTATATCGCCGGTAGTATAAACAAGCTCGTATCGGCAGTTTTAGCAGCAAAAAAATTAAATATTCCTTACACTGTTTTGGGCGGAATGAGCAATGTTTTAATTAGTGATTTCGGATTTGGCGGACTGGTAATAGTTAACAGGTCTAATAATATAGCAGTTTTAAAAGAAACAGCACAAATTATTGCTGATTCTGGAGTTAGCCTTTCGCGTTTAATAATGGAAGCTGTCAATAATAATTTAGCCGGACTAGAGGCACTCTATGGTATTTATGGTACAGTCGGCGGCGCAATTTATGGTAATGCCGGGGCATTTAATACCGAAATATCCCAATATATTAAAAATATTACCGTGCTTACTGTGAGCGGAAAAATTATTCGATATCCAGCTACGTATTTAGAAACAGGCTATCGCGTAACAAAACTGAAGAGAATGAAAGCAGAGGGTCGCGAAATACCTGTTATTTTATCAGTTAAATTTCAACTATCGCAAAGTAAAAAAGAGGATATCTTAAAAAAATTATCTTTTTACCAAAAATCGCGGGCAGAGAAACAGCCTAATAGTGAAAATTCACTTGGTAGTATATTTAAAAATCCTGGCTTAGGCAAAGAAAAATCCGCTGGTTATATTTTAGAGTCAATAGGGGCTAAAAAAATCAAAATTGGCGATGCTCAGATATCTAAAAAACATGCTAATTTTATTATTAATAAAGGCATGGCTAAAGCCGCGCAGATTAAGGCCTTGATTGAGCAAGTAAAAGACAAGGCAAAAAAAGAAAAAGAGATTTCTTTACAAGAAGAAATTGAGTACTTAGGCCAATGGGACTAATAAATGAATAATCATAAGTATTTTCGTCAACCCAAAATATATGCCGCTACCCCGGCCGAGAGAAAAGCTAATTTTTCTCGGGTTATTATTGTAATGATATCGATATTTCTTTTACTTGTCCTGTTTTTTTGGTTTGTCTGTTTCTCACCATACTTTAAAATTAAAATTATTACTATTTCCGGATCGTTAAATCCAGAAGTTGGCAAAGAAATAGAAAAATTTAAAGGTAAAAACATACTCTTTTTTCAAATTGGCAAAATTGAACAGCAATTGGCGAGTAGGCAAACCAGCATCTCTAGTTTAGAAATTTTTAAAGGGATACCAGATACTTTAAGAATCAAGGTCAACGTCAGAACTCCAAAAATTATTTGGCAGACACAAGGTAAAAATTACTTTATTGATGAAAATGGTGTTATATTCGAATTAAAAAACGACGAATCAATTACTCAAGATGATAACAAGTTGCCCATAGTTATTGATAATAAAAATGTCCCCATTAATTTAGGCGCAAGAATTATTACTCCAGATTTCATAAGGTATATTTTGGATTTAAATAGTAATTTTGAAAATAAAATTGGCACTAAAATAAAAGAATTCCATGTTGACGAAACGACTTTGCAGGTCGAGGTGATAACTGAATCTGGTTGGCGAGCATTGTTAGATACTAGCCGAGATTATAATACCCAGCTGATAGTATTAAAGAAAATACTTGATCAATATAAAGATGAAATTAAAGAATACATTGACTTACGAGTTGAGGGAAGGGCATATTATAAATGAAGCATTGGGTGGTTTTGCCGCAAAAATCTAAAGATATTATTAGCCAACTCCTTATCGATCGTGGGATTAAAGATAAGGAGCAATTTTTAAATCCTGATTTTACGCGAGATTTGCTCGATCCGTATTTAATCAAAGATATGGCCAAGGCGGTTAAAAGAATTAAACAAGCGCTAAAAAATAACGAAAAAATTGGTATTTTTGCCGATTATGACGCCGATGGGATCCCGGGCGCAGCTATA
>JAMDBS010000141.1 GCA_023487325.1 Patescibacteria group bacterium | reverse complement strand
AAAGCGGACCATAATATCTTCTAAAGTGACAAAAACGGCGTGGCCAACGTGCAATGAGCCATTGGCGTTTGGTGGCGGCATGATGACAGTAAATGGTTTAGCGCCTTTTTTGATATTTGGCTGCTTATCTGGATTAAAATACCCCGCATCTTGCCACATTTGGTATATTGCAGATTCCGCTGATTTAGGATCGTAGGCAGAAGACAGATTTCGCTGATTTTGTTTAATGTTTCGCATAATAATTTTTTTAGACTAATTACGTTGATTTAATTTTATCATTTTTGCTTTGATTAATAAAGCGCTTGATAATTAGTTTTTGCCCGCCAAAATTTACCAGTAATGCCAGCTTATAACCTGTTGACTTTAAGTAACCGATTGTCTGGTTTAACCATTTACTGTCATTATGTTCAGTAGATTTGATTTCAATGATAATTTTGTTATTAACTAACAAATCCAGCTTATTGCTGCCGATTTTTTCCTTTTCGTAATAAATATTGACCTGTTTTTCTACGTCATGAGGTATTTTTAATTTGGTTAATTCTTTGCAAATAGCTCTTTGGTAAATTCTTTCATTTAAACCTGGTCCGAGTGCATTGTAAACTTTAAAAAATATGCCTCGCAATATATAAGTTTCTTTTTCATACAAATAACTCATTTTTTCTCCACCAGCTTTTTTCCATCAGCGAAATCTATCTTTATAATTTCAAATTAGCATTTGCATTAATTTTTTTCCAATCAGTGCAATCTCCTACGCCAAGAGCGATTTTATAGGCAGCCGCTGCACCAATCATGGCAGCATTATCCGTACACAACGATTTTTCGGGTACAAAAAATCGTGGCTGAGAGCTAATAGCTAAAAGCTGATGGCTAAATTCTTCGCGTAAGCGAGAATTTGAGGCTACGCCCCCGCATAATAAAATAGATTTAACCTTATATTTCTTGGCAGCCCTGATGGTTTTAGCCACCAAAGTTTCCACCACGGCATTTTGGAATTCATAGCAGATTAGTTGCTTGGTTAATTGGTTAATCGGTTGCTTAAGTTTTTTAATTGCGTACAATACAGAAGTTTTTAAACCGGAAAAGCTAAAATCGAAATTAGCCTCATTAATCATTGGTCTAGGAAAATGGAAATTAGTTGTTAGTTTTGGAGGTTGGTTTGGAAATTGGGATTTGGAAATTGGGATTTGATTAGAAATTAGAAATTGGGAATTAGAAATTGCCATTGCCATTTTGGCAATGGCCGGACCGCCTGGGTATGATAGCCCAAGAAGCTTGGCTACTTTATCAAACGCTTCTCCTGCGGCGTCATCTAGAGTCTCGCCGATAACTTGATATTGCAGATGATTTTTCATGTAAATTAATGAGGTATGGCCACCGGAAACCACCAGTGCGATTAATGGGAATTGAGGGGTTGTATTTTGTATTATGTATCTTGTATTATGTATAATTTTTGATTTTTGATCATTTGGATTTTGTCCGATGACTCCGTACGAGTCCGGAGTATGCGGACTCCGTCGGAGGATTTGTTTAGAAATTAGAAATTTGGAATTAGAAATTTCTCGAACGAAGTTCGAGTATATGTGTCCTTCGACGTGATTTATGGGGAAAATAGGTTTGTTCAAAACATAAGCCAAAGTTTTAGCAGTTTCCACACCGACCAGTAAAGAGCCAATCAGGCCTGGACCGGTGGTGACGGCAATAGCATCGATAGTATTTTGTATTATGTATTTTGTATTATGTATTGTTTTGAGCTTTGAATTTTGGATTTGATTTGACATTTGAACTTTTAATTTTGGATTTGATTCCAACAGGGCTTGTTCTATTACCGGCAAAATATTTTTAACGTGTTCTCTTGAGGCTAATTCCGGATAAACTCCGCCATATTTGGCGTGAAGCTTTACTTGAGACGACACAACATTGGATAAAATCTTAATATCTTCAATAATTTTTAACTTTCCACTTTCCACTTTTAACTTAGCCTCGCAAAGCGAGGCGCTTGTTTCGTCGCATGACGATTCAATGGCCAAAATTTTATAATTTTTTCTTGACATAATAATTTAATTATGATATATTTTTATATTCTTGACTGGTTAATTATAACTTGTCAGGGGTAAATTTACAACTGGAGGTATTAAGATGTATAAAGACAAAATTGCGGCGTTATTATCGAAGAAAAGAATCATCAATGTATTTGCTGAAATTACCAGAGAAAGCGGGATGGCAGACGAAATTGTAGAAGCAATTATAAGCTTAAACGCTATCTCCAATGATCCAATAACTATACATATCAATAGCATAGGCGGAGAATCTGATCAAAGCCTTCTTGCATATGATGCAATTAAGTTTTCAAAGGCACCGGTCCACGGGATAGTTATCGGCAAAGCTTTTTCTGGGTCTGCTGTGATTTTACAAGCATGCACAAAAAGACTGGCTACGGCCAATAGCGGGATTTTGGTTCATTATGGTGATCATCATCTAAAAGTGGAAAGTGGAAAGTTAAAAA
>JAMDBS010000176.1 GCA_023487325.1 Patescibacteria group bacterium | reverse complement strand
TTTATTGTCAGGTTCTTCTTGAAACAGGAAGATTTTCTGGAAGACAGCAAATCCAACAGATATAAATTATTGCACCATATTAATGCAATGATTATACTTGGGCTACTAAAAGAAACGATCATTAGCGCCATAAACAAATTTCACAATAATGATGCCTAGCCTAAACTTTTAAACTCTCAAGCCGGTATTTTTCCGGCTTTTTTATTTGAGTAAAATTAAAAAGTTGTTATAATAAAAACATGGAAGAACGTGACAATAAATGGCTAAGGGAAAGATTGCAATATTTGCATCAAAGATATTTTTATGATGTGGATATTTTGAATACTATTATCATTAAATTCGGACGGCCGGCCATGACTAGGTTGGGCTCGATCAAGCCCGGCCGAAAATACAAAGACGAACATTCTATCATCACTATCAATGGGCATTTTAAAAACCCCGAGATTCCCAGTTTTGTGGTTGACGCTGTTATCGCTCATGAATTTATGCACTACGCCCATGGTTTTTGCAGCCCACACGAGCGAGCTTTTAAACATCCTCACAAAGGCGGGGTGGTAAATTGGGATATGAAGGAAAGGGGATTGGAAGAAATCTTAGCCGCCGAAAAACTCTGGCTTAAGGAAAATTGGGAAAACTATTTAAGAAAAAACCACCACAAATCTTTTTCTCACCAATCAACACCAATAATATCACTAATAAATAAAATATGGCCAAATTAATTTATCCTGAATTAAGTTATAAAATTGTAGGCGTTCTTTACGAAACTTATAATGAGTTAGGGTTTGGTTATCAAGAAAAATACTATCAAAGAGCCATCAAAATAAGATTTGAAAAATATAAAATAAAGTTCAGCAAAGAAAATATGACTAGATTACAGTCAGATGGTAAAATAATAGGTAGATATTTTGTAGATTTTACTGTCGAAAAAAAGATTGTTTTAGAGTTAAAAATTGCCAATGATTTTTACAAGAAAGATATTAATCAAGTTTTAGGTTACCTTAAAGCAACAGGATTAAGATTGGGCATTCTAGCAATCTTTACCAAGGATGGACTTAAGTATAAGAGAATCGTTAATTAGTGTTAATATTAGTGAAAATTAGTGAATGAAATTAGTGGAGGCATGACTATGAAAGACTGCATTTTTTGTAAAATCGTCAATAGGGAGCTGCCGGCAAGAATCATCTATGAAGATAAAGAAATAATTGCTTTCCCAGACATCAAGCCCAGTGCGCCAGTGCATATTTTGATCGTACCCAAAAAACACATTGACACCATTGATCACGCTGAAGAAATTGATCAGGCGCTTTTGGGAAAAATGATTTTGGTGGCACAAAAAATGGCTCGCAAGCTGGGAGTTGCAGAAAAAGGCTATCGTTTAAGCTTTAATGTCAAAGCAGACGGCGGCCAAGTCATCAACCACATCCATCTGCATCTTTTAGGTGGAAAAAAGTTCTAGCCACAAATTTATTACTATTGACATTCATCTCATAATCATGATATAGTATGATGTCCAATATATTTTTGGATAATTTTGCACATTAACATTATGGAGGTAATACTTATTAGCGATAATTTGACGTTTTCTTTGACGCAAATGCAAATTTTGAGAGGAGATGAGTAATATGTTTTCTGGAAACACTCTGGAATGTTTGAAAGACTATCTTTCCAAATTAAAATGGGGCCAAACTGATTGCTCTAAAGAAAGAAAAAACTTGATAAAGTTTGTTTCGCTAACACCAAAAACCATCCGTCGCTGGCACACTGGCGAGACTATTCCAAAAGGTTTGCCCCTCATTATAACTCGCTACTTCCTAGAATCAGTAGGATACAATGTAGCCGAGTTGAACGCATTACAAGACTACAGGATTTACAATCTGGGAAAACTAATCGCCCACAAGATTGTGAGCTATAGCCAAGTCAGCGAACAACTCCGGTACCGCGATCCGGGTGACCTCTTGGTAGTACTGCGCGGCAAAGCAGGACTTTCTTATGAAAAAATTGTATTGGTTGAAAAAATCTGCGCTGAACACCAGGAATGGCTCGACAGTCATGGCGGAAAAACAAAGCCACAGAAAAAAGAAAAAACTGAGATAACTCAGTCGTCTGTTACTTCATACCCCGCTCACAACTTGGTCGATGAAACCAAAAACCAGTTGTATTCATTACTAAAAATATTTAAGGAAATTCCAAACATACTAATACCTTTGTTGGACAGAATCCTGTCCGATGAATTTAGTCCAGAGCAGAGACAGAGTATAAGGGAAGAGATGCCAGGTGTAATATTTGATAGATCAAATGACGCCGAAAAACTCTACCAGCGCCTGTATGCGTTATGCAGCGAGACCGCTCGCAATACCGCAAAAGCCAAAAATAAGGAGGCGATTGCCAATGATCAAAAAAGATAGGTCCCAACAAACGAGCTCACAACAAGTTGTCTTTTGTGAAATGGACATGCACAAAGGCGAAGGTTTTTTAAGAATCGCTAGTTTCTATCAAACAATGCCGGAGGTCATAT
>JAMDBS010000014.1 GCA_023487325.1 Patescibacteria group bacterium | reverse complement strand
ATTGGGATTTTTGATTCAGGCATAGGCGGCTTGGGCATTTTCCAGGCGGTTAAAAACATTTTGCCGAGAGAAAATATTATTTATTTTGCTGATTCGGCTCATTTTCCTTATGGAGAAAAAACTTATAGTGATTTACAGAAATTAGCCGAAAAAATCGTTGATTTTTTAATAAAACACGAATGCAAACTGATAGTTGTGGCTTGTAATACTGCTTCGGTTTCGAGTTTGGACTACTTGCGAACAAAATTTAATCTACCAATTATAGGCGTTGTGCCGGTTGTTAAGTCTCTGGCTCGGGCAACTATTACTCAAAATGTAGCAATTTTAGCTACTAAATTAACCATCAAAAGTAAATATTTGCGGGCTCTGATCGAAGAATTTTGTCCTGAAGAAAAAGGATTTAAAGTATTTTTGGAAGATGCTCAAGACATTGTTAATGCTGTCGAGCAAGGTAACTTAAATATGGCTAAAAAATCATTGCCTAAAATTGTTCGGATTGTAAAGAAAAATAAAATAGACGCGATTGCACTAGGTAGCACACACCTAGCTTTTTTTAAAGAAAAAATTCAAGAGGCGGTAGGTTTGGATGTTAGCGTATTAGATTCTAATTTGGCTGTTGCTAAACAGGCGTTGCGGGTTTTGTCCCTGAATAAGCAACCAGAGAATAATAATCGTGCAGAATATAAATTCTATACCACGGGGAACGAAATAGATTTTTATAACAAAATTGAAACACTGATTAAAATCAAATATCCCAAAGTTGAAAAAGTTAGTTTGGGATGATACCATGGGGTAGAGACATTAGACAGCAAGACGCTGGACGATAGTAATAATTGAATATGGGGAAAATAATGGAAAATCAATCAACTGACAAAATGGATAAGATCGTTTCATTATGTAAAAGACGCGGTTTTGTGTTTCCTTCTAGCGAAATTTACGGAGGCCTGGGTGGCTTTTGGGATTTTGGGCCAATGGGCGTGTTGCTGAAAAACAATATCAAAGCATTGTGGTGGAAACGTTTTGTGCAAGAACGAAATGATATTGTCGGGCTAGACGGTTCTATTATAATGAATCCAAAAACTTGGCAGGCATCGGGTCATATTGAAAGTTTTACCGATCCTTTAATTGAATGCAAAAAATGCCACAGCCGTTTTCGCGAAGATCATATGCTCGACGGTCGCTATAAAGGCGTTGGTAAAGCAAAAGAAAAAAATCAATGCTCAATTTGTGGGGGTAAAGAATTTACCGAGCCGCGTAATTTTAATATGATGTTTAAAACCTTTGTTGGTCCGGCTGAAGATTCTTCCAGCGTAGCATATTTACGACCGGAAACAGCCCAGTCTATGTTTACTGATTTTAAGCAAATTTTAGAGACTTCGCGTAAAAAAATACCTTTTGGCATTGCACAAATCGGTAAATGTTTTCGTAATGAAATTACCTTTGGTAATTTTTTCTTCCGCTCTCGAGAATTTGAAATCGCCGAAATTGAATATTTTGTTGAGCCGGGCCAAGACGAAAAAATATTTGATTACTGGTTTAAACAATGGGAAAAATTCGTTTTAGATATGGGAATTAACGCTAAAAATTTAAAAACCTACGAACATCCTAAAAAGAGTTTATCGCATTATTCCAAGCGTACTGTTGACATTGAATATAATTTTCCTTTTGGCTGGAGCGAACTAACTGGCTGCGCCAACAGAACCGATTACGACTTGACTCAGCATCAAAAAACTTCTGGCAAAGACCTATCATATTTTGATGAAACGACCAGAAAAAAAAATATTCCTTATGTTATTGAACCGACCATGGGAGTAGATAGATTAGTTTTGGCGTTAATTGTTGATGCTTATAAAGAAAATGAAAAAGGCGAAACGTTTTTACACTTCAATCCACAAATTGCTCCTATTAAAGCTGCTATTTTACCCTTAGTTAAGAAGGATAAATTACCCAAAATTGCGCAAGACATTTATGATGATTTGAAAACACATTGGTTTGTGGAATATGACGAATCTGGTTCGATTGGTCGCCGTTATCGCCGCCAAGACGAAATTGGCACGCCATATTGCATTACAATTGATTTTGACAGTTTAAAAGATAAAGCCGTAACTGTTCGTGACCGTTCGACTATGAAGCAAGAACGTATAAAAATTTCTAATTTGGAAAAATATTTACAAGATAAAATAGAAAAGCAATAAAAAAGCACTAATTTTAATTCTTCTTTTGACTTAAATAGTATCCCATGCTACTATTTATTTGATATTAATAATAGAAGGGGTGAGCACATTGACAAATGAAGAAACAGCAAGAGCAATTATTATTGCCGGACTAAGTCAATGGGACGAAATAATAAAAAAATTTAAGGAAGAAGTTGCGTCGAGCCCGGAGCTCGATCCGGAAGACTTTCGATCGAAAAATGAATTAGGCTTTACTGGCTTTATGGATTGTGTGATGTTATTATTTAAACCTCATCATGATCTTTTAACGGTAATAATAAGCAATTTTTTTGGTCGCAGTGGTTTTTTATTGC
>JAMDBS010000094.1 GCA_023487325.1 Patescibacteria group bacterium | reverse complement strand
GTTGAAGCAATAATTTCTCCCTTAGCTTCTCTAAATCCCCGCTCCCGAGCATAGGCAATGCCCTTTTTGGGCTCCCGGATAACTTTAATGGGAAATTGTCGCGCAATCTGACCAGTTTTATCAGTAGAGTCGTTGTCAATTAAAATAATTTCGTAAGTGCCAGCAAATTTTTGCGACAAAATTGATTTTAAACACAAAGCCAAAAGCGCCTCTTCATTGTGCGCCGGTATCACCACGGAAATATCTATTTTTTTATTTGGCTTGGTTTTTGCCATAAAACTATTATGCTTTACTTGGGATTTTCAAAAAGTTAATATATTTTAAACCCCAAAATCCCCAAATAAACGGCAGCCAAAACACTATTCCTCTAAAAACAAAGGTGACGATGGTAGCCAATTCCAATGATATACCACAACTGGCGAAAAAGGCAATCATCAATGGTTCAACAATGCCCACACCCATTGGGGTGATGGAAACAACAATAAAGACCACGCTGATAGCATAACCAATTGCCGCTACCATTAGCGGCACATTGGCGCCGAAAGCCAAAAAAATCACCCACAATACCATTAGATGCAACGCATGCCCAATAAATCCATAGCCTAAGGCTTTGATAAAAATAGCAATTTTGTTTTTTAGGATGTTTTTAAGTTCGCTAAATTCTCCTAAAATATATTGCACTTTTTCTGAAGAAATAATTGTAATGGAAAATTTCTGTGATATTTTATTGGCAAAGTTAGCCAAAAAATTAATAATTTTCTGCAATAACCTCTTATTAAACAAAAGCACAAAAAATGCGGTGCTTAACGCTATCACAACAATACTAAAAAATATCATAATATTTTTTTCCGCAATTCCCAAATTAACTTGCAATTGCGGCAAAACCAAAACCAACAATATTGCCAATGAAAAAGACAAAAACATGGCCACATACATCAAAATATTAATAATCAACGCTTGGGTTTTGCGCAAATTTATCTTTTGAGCATAACCAACGAAGGTGGCAATACCTGAAATGCCTCCCAGAGGTATCGCTAGATTGGTAAAATTTGTGGCCAGAAAAAGATTAAAAATATTCTTGAACGGTTCATTTTTGCCGTATATTCTATATAAATTACCAATTAAAGCAGTTTGGGTGATTAAATAAAATATTTGCAGCATTATGAAAAGCGCTACATAATACCAAACGCCTTGGCTTAAAATATCCAAAAATTTCTGTAGATCGGATAATCTTAATATAAAAATAATGGCGAACAACAACAATAAAAGCGGAAAAATAATTTTTAACAAAAGTTTTTTAGTGCTGTTCATATTTTATTACAAAATCTATTTATTGATTTCTATATCCTTGCCTTCCAGCAATTTTTCTGTGCTGGGTGCTTGATAAAACTCGCTGGCATTAGTACCGCCAATTAAATCATCAACTTTGGCAGGACCCATCGATGAATTAGCATTTCCCGTGACGCTAGGGGTGGAAACTTGTGGAGCTTCGCCTTGAGAACCAATCACTTCGACTTCTGTATTGTCCGGGATATAATTATCTTTATTTTGCTTTGATTTATTAGAATAATAAATTCCTATCACCATAAATATTATTGCGATGACGATCAAAATAATGATTTTAAAATAAGGCTGATTGGTCTTGAGCATTTTTCTCCTTTTTGGCTTGATTTTGATTAAAAACTTTGACTACGCCGTAAACTCCATCATAGCCGGCAATAGGCGCTACTTTATTATTACGAACATTGATTATTCCTTCAACAACTTTGGCCTCTAAATTTTCTTTTAATTCTGCCTCTGGTTTATCCATTAAAATAGAAAATTCATTGCCTAAATTATTAATAATATTTAAATATTCTTCCTGCACCTTTTTGGAGGTCTTAACCACTCCTTTGGTTTCGGCGATTATTTCCTGCAAAGGGACTAGATGGATTGATGCCGGAAAATTCTTAGGTTTATAACCTTCAGCTCTATCGGCCAAATCTTCTACTCTGTGTAATACGCCAATAGTTAAAGGTTTATGACAGACAGGGCAGATATTTTTGTTTTTAATTGCTTCTTTGGGATGCAAACGTGTAGCCTGGCAATTTCTGTGCCCATCAAAATGATACTTGCCTTCCTCTGGATAAAATTCAATGGTAGCTGGGAAATATCGCGGATCTTTAGCTTTGATGATTTCACAAATATAATCGTAGTCATAGTTGCCATCTTCTACGTTGAAAATATTGGCTTCGCGGCCCAAGTTTGGCAAAGAATGAGCATCTGAATTGGAGATTAAAGTTATTTTATCCAGCTGAGATAAACGCCAATTCATTTCCGGGTCGCTAGACAAGCCAGTCTCCCCCGCATAAATAAATTTGCTCATTGGCCCAAAGCATTCCTCGATAGTATCAAAACCTGAGTTGGAGCCAAATAAGGAAAACCAAGGAGTCCAGATATGGGCCGGGATCAGCATGATTTGTGGGCTAATCTCAAACAATATTTTTGCCAAGTTGATGCTGGAAAGTCCCAAAAGGTGCAGGAAGAATAT
>JAMDBS010000149.1 GCA_023487325.1 Patescibacteria group bacterium | reverse complement strand
GCTCTTCCGATCTTTCTTTCATTTTACCTAATTCCTTATCCGTTCCCAAAAAACTGACTTTGTGGTCTTTTTCAACATAATGAAAAGTCAAAGCCGAAACATTATCACCGAACAATTCTTTGGCTGCCAACTGATAAAGCAAAAGCTGCTCTTTGTCCTCGGCTGTCATTTTTTCTTCATACTTTGGCGCACCGGTTTTGTAATCAATAATCTCCAGTTTACCATCGGCACCTTCGTCGATACGATCAATGCGCCCGGTTAGTGTATACATTTCTCCATTGTCGTGCAGCTTCAAATCAAACCATTGTTCTAAGGATTTAGGAATTGGTAAATTATTCTCCCAACTTTTATATAAATCTTTTAAAATTACTACACCTTTTTTGTAATATTCATTTTTTTGTTTTTTATCTTGATACCAGTCATCAATCCAGCAGTTCTCATAGATTTTTATCAGCTCATCAACAGAAATGACATCTTTGGCTTTTATTTTTTTACCTTTAGTTACGGCCAAAACTTGGCCGAATAAATCACGCTGGGTGGCAGACGTGCGATCCATGACAGCTTGAAAAAATTTCTGCAGGGTTGAATGAATTGTCTGGCCAAAAGAAAAAACCGCCTTACCCTTAATCGGTATCGACAAAATAAAACTGTAACGATACTGCCATGGACAAGTTTCAAATGCTCGTAACTGGGAAAAAGAAAATTTCTTCGGAATAGCATAGGATAAATCTGCCTCTTGATTATTAATAACTTCAATAGAAGACTTAATCCTAGCATGCGGCCCAGCGGCAAGTTTTAGGCCGAATTCATTAAGCTCAGTTAAAAACCTAGATAATTTCTTTTTCATCTGGCCACCATAGTTTTCTGCTGAAGTAAAATAAAGACCTGATTTTGCCCGGGTCATAGCGACATAGAACAACCGGCGTTCTTCCTGTAAATGAATATCGCCCTGTGGCACAATTTCTTTAACTAACGAATCTGGTAGCTCAATCGGATCTTTGCGTTCTGTGGTGGGAAAACGACGGTCAACCATGTTAGCGATAAAGACATATTTAAACTCTAAGCCTTTAGCAGCATGCACCGTCATAATCTTTATCGCTTCTGGGCCATCATCTAAAACCGGCACTAAAGATCCTTGTTCCCCAGCCTCTATTTCTAAATTTAAATTATTCAAAAAACTCTTAACTGACTTGTCATCGCTATTCTGTTCAAAATCCTTGATTTTTTTATAAAATTGATTTAAGTAGCTAACTTGCTGGCGCGACCAAGCGTCATCACGTTGCGTTAAAAATTTTAAATAACCAGATTCTTCTAAAAAATAATAAACTATTTCACTGACGTTTTTTTCAGAAATTAAAGCTGCATGCTTATCCAATAAAGAAATAATCTTTTTAGCTTTAGTAATAGTTTCTGGAAAAATATTAGGCAGAGTAGATAAGCGCTGCAAGGTCTCATAAAGTGACCAATTCTTTCTTTTAGCCCAATAATTTAAATTAATAATCTGCCGATGATCAAAAGCAAAAACCGGCATTGACATAATTCGATACAGCGCTGATGATTCGTGATAATCATCAAGTAATCTTAAATAGCTCATGATATCTACAACTACCGACTTAGTATAGAGTCCGCGTGAGGCCACAAATTGATAAGGGATGCCAAAAGTCGAAAGGCCAGAAATAAAAATATTAGCCGAATCATTGGCACGGACTAAAATCGCAAAATCGTTCCAGGTGGCATCCGAGTCGGCCTTTCTTAACATTGTAATTTTTTCGATAACTAATTTTACCTCATCATCATTGGTTTCAGCGTGCAAATGCATGATTTCACCATCTTGATTATTATTCGCCTTAAGTTTTTTGGAGATTTTTTTATTCAGGCCAGCAGCACAAACTTTACTTGATTTACCTTTTGACTTTTTAGCCGTTTTGTCGCCATTACAAAGCTGATATTCTAAACGGTTCGGATCATTTTGTTTAATAAACTTATAAGATAGGTCTAAAATATTTTGAGCGGAACGATAATTCTTTACTAAGACCACTTCTTCGGAATCCGGAAAATCCTTTTTAAATTCTAAAATATTAGAAACCGAAGCGCCACGGAATTTATAAATTGACTGATCGTCGTCGCCGACAACCGTAATGTTATTCTGCGGAGAAGCCAGCAATTTAACCAGTTCATACTGCGCCCAGTTAGTATCCTGAAATTCATCAACTAAAATATATTTAAATTGCTGACGATATCTGGCCAACAGCATTGGACGTTCACGAAATAATTTTAAACAATAAATAATTAAATCACCAAAATCTAAAGCATTGTTATCAAGTAATAGCTGCTGATAAACATGGTAGGCGTTGGCTAATTCGTTAATTTTTTTTATCTCTTGGGTCGCTAATTCTTTCAATTCTTTTTTAGAAAATTGTTTACGAGTTTCCTCGTCCAATAAATTTTGAATAAATTGCGGATTGTCGGCATTAAGCTGTAGATCCTTGGCATATTTTAAATATTCTTCCGGTTTCTAATATTTTAGAATTTAAAA
>JAMDBS010000175.1 GCA_023487325.1 Patescibacteria group bacterium | reverse complement strand
TTTTCAAGTTTTGGCGCTTGCGGAGTAGGTAGACTTTGCTGATATAACTTCAGCGCATAATCAATATCTTTACTGGTAGTTTTGAAAACTTCAATTTTCAAACCATTACGTTTCTCAACAAAATTTATAATATCTTTGACTTGAGAACTTTCGGGATTTTCTGCGGCTACTTTGATAGAGTTGTCCTTATCTGAACTTTCGAAAACTATTAAACGATATTTTCTAGCCACATCTTCGGGAAATTTGTTTAAAACCTCATAAGAGATATATTTATTAATAAGACTGGCGGGCGGGGTGCCTGTAAACGTCTGAGCTGGTTTTTTTTCCTCATAATGCTCTTCTTTTGGTGGCTTGGGCGCATCTTTCTGATATAAATCCAGAGCATAGTCAAAATCACTCATGGTGATGATGGCCATCTGGAAGTTATAACCTTTGTGTTTTTTCAAATCAACTAGAAATGCCGGGGCTTTACTCTGTAATTTTTCTGGATCGGCCACTGCCAATTTTAATATTGGGGTTTTGTCACTAGTCAACTCATAAGCGATAATTTTATTTTCCAGCGCAATATTTTTGGGGATAATTACCAAAATCTCTTGAGGGATTTTTTTACCCTTTAATGAAATCATTGGCAAACCCAAATGATCGCTATAAGCTTTAGCGATTTCTTCTTGCCGCATACCAGGTTTAATATCAACTATTTTATTCATTTTTATTCAAATGGATTGCTTTTGCCCAAATCACTCTCCGGCACAACTACCGGGATATTGCCATATTTCTGACGTTCACTGATTTTTTTGGCATTAGGATTGGATAAAATATTTCTATCAACTGATTTAACTTCCAAGGCTTTTTGATCTACCTGAGCCAAATCAGGAGAACTTTGATTCAGCCAATAGTAAAGCCCACCGGCCACAGCCAAAACTAGGATTATCCCAAATAGACTAATAAATTTTGTATTTTGCATTATGCTCCTAATTATTATTGCTAGTGCTTGCTGTAGCTGCACTGGTGGGACTTGCAGATTGATCTGGCTGAAAAACATTGACTGTCAAATTTGCGCCCAGTAACCCTTGGGTGATATCTGAGCTCGCTTGGGTTAAAATAATATCGCTGACGGATAAAGGCTGAATATTATTCTGCAGTTTAGCTAAAAATGATTTTAGGCCATCATAAAACCCCTTGATATTAACAGTTAAAGTCTTTGGCGAACTATCTTTACTGGCCGGTTTAAGATCACTTAAAGTCACGCTGCTTTCTTGGCTCATCTTATTGAGACTGGTAATAATATCCGGCAAATTATTCTTTGTTAGCGCTAAATTTAGTTGGTCAACTTCGGCTTTGTTATCAGCAAATTGCCCTTTCAAATAATTTAAATCATCAATTTTTTGTTGGGTTTTGGTAATTTCTTTGTTGACCACGGCATAGTTAAAATTTAAGTCTTTATTTATGGCCAGATAAGGAGGAATAGCAAAGTAAGCAATACCAAAAATCACTATTAAACAAAATACTATAACAGCTGGCCAACTGGAATGTTTAGCGTTACTCAATTTGCCCCCTTGCTGGTGTTTATTTTGGCGCTTATTTCAAAATTGGTTTTGTCCGTCTTGTCACTGGTTGAAGTGGTGGCACTGGAGGAAGTAGTTGATTTTGACGAAGAAACAAGTTTAGCATCAGTAAATTGATTGGAGTTTTTTAAACTTTGCAGAAAGTTAGCTAAAGAATCAAAATTATTAACTTGACCTTTCATAGAGATTTCTTTTTTGCTATTGACGCTAAAATTAGAAAAAACTACATCCTTGGTGACAGTCTTCTGCAAAGCATCAAAAAATGTTGGCCAATCAACACCTTGAGCGGTAAATTTGTTGATATTGCTGATGCCATTCTGAAATGTTAAGGCCTGATTTTCGATATCTGTTAAACCACTGGAGCTTATTTCTTCATTAAGCTGATTTAATTTGGCTTTGGCAGTATTAATTTGTGAGGTTTTATAATATTTATTCAAAAACAAAAACAAAAATGCTCCGATAAATAAAATCGTGCAAATTAAAATAAATATTCCCCAAATTTTTGTAGGACTGGAACCTTCCAAAGAAGCCATCTTGGGCATTTCTAGAGGCTCATCAGCAGGTTTTTTAGCACTATAATCATTAGCGCTAATTTTGCTCTGGGGAATGTTGGCCGCAATATTTTGAGCATGCTTTTTATTAAAACCGATATCTAGCACCTACCCTCCTTATAGCTATATCTAAAATCTTCTCAAATTTACTTGATCCTGTGGAAAACTTCCCTAGTTTTTCTCACAAATTCATTATACCACAAATACGCAAATTATTTAATGGTAAATGCAGAAAAATAACTAGCCTTTTCTGGCTTTAACAATCACGCAAAACCGACAGCCCTTATTGGCTTGGTAATCTTCTGGATCCATTAAACCAGCTAACTCTTGATCGATTTTTGTTTCAATGATTTTTTCAACCTTGAACCCGGCATTTTCTAAAAACTGGAGATTTTTTTCCAATGGATACATGTTCCAAATGACTGT
>JAMDBS010000034.1 GCA_023487325.1 Patescibacteria group bacterium | reverse complement strand
GATGTGCCCGTCGAAACCAACTTTTTAGCACCGTCTGTAAAAACTAATTGCGAGGCAGTTAAACCGCTATCTGTAATGTTGCCAAAAGTTGGCGAGGCGTCAGTGGTAAGATCTTGATTGACTATTGAAGCAGATTCCACGGTAAGATTGCCATAAAGATAAAAACTTCTGCTGCCGCCATTAACTAAAAGATTTAACGTTCTATCTGAGGTATCATCCTCATTCCAAACTACATTGAGATAATTTTTGGGTGCGACGCCGGTATCCTGAAGCATTAAAACTGGTGTGGAGATATATCCAGTAGGCGTGATAAAGGCATTCATGGGTGAAGCGGCTGTGCCAAAAGTGGCCACGGCGTCAAGAGAAGTGGAAGTGCCTTCGGAGGTAAATTTGGCTGCTGTTCTTGCCCCAGAAGCGGCATTGGCTGCCGACTGCGCCACAGTCAAAACTTGGCCACCCCCCTTGGGCTATGGCGCTGGTAAACGAAGGGGTGCCGGCAGTGGTGACCACTTGATCCAAATGATAGCCATCAGTGGTATCAGAATTATAAGCATAGCCAACGGCGCCGATGCGTCGGCGGTCGGTCATTTCAGCATCGCCGCCTACGGTTACACCCAAATAATATTCAGCTGTATTAAAATCAAGATTTAATGCATTGGTTGTCTGATAAGTAGTATCGCCTAGCATCACTGAAAATAAACCATTGGTGACAGTCACTGGCACAGCAGTGACAGCGCCGCAAGCTCCTTTCCATGTCCACAAACAACTGCCGCCGCTAACAGCATCATAAATGGAAAGTTTTAGATTATAACTGCCATCCGGAACAGGAATATAATTATTGTCTGTCAATTTACCCTGATAATTAACCATTTTGGGAATACCGGCAGTGGCATAAATCACTGGTTTTTGTCCACCAAAAAAATCCCAGCTGAAAGCCGAAAATATAAACTAAAAGCAAAATTGAGAGCACCAAAGCAGCCCAATGGGTTGGACTGGAGACTTTTTTGGTATGCCAGTTGTAATACCAAGTATAACGATTTAGAAAATAATTATGCGAACGAGTAAAGGCTTTAAATAGAGTTTTAGTGGCTTTAGAAAGATCGCGAACATTGGATTTAATTTCTTTGACATCAGCTTTAACGCCCTCAACCTTGTCATCAACTTTGTCTATTTTTGCTTGAGTTTTTTGAGCTGATTTTTCAGTTTTAATACCGATTTTTTCATCAATCTTCTCTACTTCGCCCTCAAGCTTCTCAACCTGTTTTTCCACCACACCTTCAACATGCTCGAGCTTTTTGTCGAGTTGTTCTATTTTTTTACCAGGTTGTAAATTATCGTTATTCATATGAGTTAAATTCTAAGCACTAATATCTAAATACTAAACAATTTCAAAATTCTAAACTCTAATTTTCTAAACGATAATTATTTTTTGTCTGGAATTTAATATTTTGATCATTAGATATTATTTAGAATTTAGATATTATAAATTAGATATTAGAAATTTCCCAGCTATTTACATTTTTCTAAAATTGCACCAAAGATTCTCTGTAATTCTAATGCTTCAGCCATCAAGTCACTCCTAACACCTAATAATCTTAACCATAGCTTACTTTCTTTTGCTTCTTTTCGACAAATTTTTATTCTCATCACAAAGTCTTTTTTGCTCAATGACTCATTAGCCTCAATATAGTTAGCTGCTACCGAACCAGACGATCTGACTAATTGTTTACCATCTTCAAAGTTGGCAATAGTTTTAGGTAATTCTTTAACAAGTTCTCTGCAATCTTTGGCAAATTCAAAAGTTCTTTCTTCCAGATCGTAATTATTTGGTTTAGAATTTGTGATTTTGTTCATTTGATATTGTTTAGGATTTAGAATTTAGATATTAGAAATTATATTCTTCTGTGTCTTACCGCTAGTCCGCTGGTTGGTAGCTGTGTTTGCCAAAAAATGTTATTAATAATAAATACTATCAATAAATATATCAAAGTAAACCAGACTACGCGCCAAGGAAAAATCAAAAATTTTACATTGGCATTAAAAGTTTCATCGGTGCCATAGTTAAGGGCCAAATTGGCTGAATACCAACCCAAACCTAGTCCCCAAGTATCAGATCGTGCCCATTGATTAAAATAATCTTGGGTAGCGCCTGGCGCCACTTTCAAACCATAATTATTGACCGGGATAATGGCTACTGTCTTGGCAAATTGATTTTTGATGACAATATTGCCAACTGGTTTTAGGGCTACCCCGCCGGTATTTTGAAATTTAGTGGTAAAAGGCACCTGGGCGTATTCATAGAGTTTGTCGTCAGTGGAAAAACTTATTAAAGAACCGGAGATTTTGGGAAATTGCTCGGACACTATCACAGAAACTGAGACATCGCCGCTAATGGCTCGGCATATGCCCCACGTCAAAAACAAAGCAAACAACATTATAGATATTTGTATAATGTATCTTGTATCATGTATATAGTATTATGTATAATGTATAAAATACTATGGGGAATTCAGTTAAAATTAAATCATTTACTGATTTGAAT
>JAMDBS010000165.1 GCA_023487325.1 Patescibacteria group bacterium | reverse complement strand
ATCTTCCGGGCCAATGTCATCAATCGGCGAAATTGCGCCACCCAAAACATGATACTTTCCCTTAAAACCCGCCTTTTCCATTGCTTGGACATCCAGTGGCTCTTCTACAACACAGATGATTTTTTTGGCTCTTTGAGAATCTTGACATATTAAGCAAGGGTTTTCCTCGCTAATATTATAACATGTTTTACAGCTAAGCAAATTTTCTTTTAATTTAGCTACTGCCTCGGCTAATTTTTTTATATCATAATCTGGCTTAGACAACAAATAAAAAGCTAGTCTCTGGGCTGTTCTCGGCCCCACTCCAGGCAATTTAGAAAATTCCTCAATTAAATTTTGCACTGATTTTGGTAACATATATCAAAAATTCCAATTTTTAATTTTAAATTTTTATTGAATTTTTAATGACTTAATTTTTAAACATTTGGATTTTGAACTTGATTTGAGCTTTGAGATTTGATATTTGGATTTTGCTTAGTAGGATCATTCCAACTGGCCCATTTGCATTTGGGATAAGTTGAACAGCCCCAAAAAGTTTTACCTCGCTTGGTTTTGCGTTCGATAATATCACCAGTCTTACAGTCCGGACATTTTAAACCAGTTTCCACTACTATTGGCTTAGTAAATTTGCATTCCGGAAATCCGGGGCAGGCGATGAATTTGCCAAACTTGCCCATTTTGATCACCAAATTTTTACCGCATTGCGGGCATTTTTCCTCGGTTTTTTCTTCTGATTTGACCTTGGCTACATCTTTTTCGCGCAATTCTAGATTCTTGGCAAAAGGCTCATAAAATTCCCGAAGATCCTTGACCCAATTTTCTTTGCCTTCAGCAATAGCGTCTAAATTTTCTTCCATTTTAGCAGTAAATTTTAAATCAACAATATCGGGAAAATATTTAACCAATAAATCTGTGACGATAAAGCCTATTTCCTGCGGAACAAAAACTCTTTTTTCTAAAACTACGTAGCCTCTATCTAAAATTGTAGAAATAGTCGGGGCATAAGTTGATGGCCGGCCAATCCCTTCTTTTTCCAAAGTTTTAATCAAACTAGCTTCAGAATATCGCCCAGGAGGTTCGGTAGAATGCTGCTCTTTCAAAATATCCAATAAATCCAAAGTTTCTTCTTTCTGCAATTTAGGCAAAGTTTTTTCTTCTAATTTTAATGCCCAAGCTTTGGTAAATCCGGCAAATTTTATAGCTTGACCGTGAGTTAAAAAGGCATAATTGGCTGCTGAAATTTTAACATTAATGGTATCCAAAATCATTGGCTTCATCTGGCTAGCCACAACTCTGTTCCAGATTAATTCATATAGTCTGAAATGTTCATCATAAAGATTGTCTGTTAGTTTTTGCCCATTAGCTATTTGCGATATGCTATTAGCTATATTGGTCGGTCTAATGGCCTCGTGAGCTTCTTGCGCGCCTTTGGTTTTGGTTTTGTAAAAGTTAGGTTTTTCCGGTAAATACTCTTGACCGAATTCAGATCCAATCATTTTTCTTATGGCGTCGACCGCCACTTGAGCAATACCGACAGAATCAGTTCTCATGTAAGTGATTAGACCCTCTTCATAAAGATTTTGCGCCAATTTCATGGTTTTCTTGGCATTAAAGCCAAGCCTTTTGGAAGCCTCCTGTTGGAGTGTAGAGGTGGTAAATGGCGGGTAGGCCCAACGTTTTTCCTCCTTCTCTTCAATATCTTGCACTTTATATTGGGCGCTTTTTAATTCTTCAATAATTTTTAACGCCTCAGCTTGATTTTTGATAGCTAATTTTTCAATCTTTTTCCCATCTTTCTCAGCTAAAATCGCCTCAAATTCGTTAGTTTTTAGTTTTTCGTTTTTAGCTTTAAGTTTTGCTATGATCGTCCAATATTCTTCAGCTTTAAAATTTTGCCTTTCACGCTCGCGATCAACAATCAATCTGACTGCCACGGATTGCACCCTACCAGCTGACAAACCTTTATAAATTTTTCTCCATAAAAATGGTGAGAGTTTATAACCAACCAATCTATCTAAAATTCGTCTGGCTTGTTGCGCATTAACCAAATCTATATCAATTTCTCTGGGGTGCTTAACTGACTCCTGAATCGCCTCTTTAGTAATTTCATGAAAAGTAATCCTCTTGGTTTTTAGTTTTTCGTTTTTAGTTTTCAGTTTATTTAAGCCTGTCGCTTGAATAATGTGCCAGGCAATAGCCTCTCCTTCTCTATCATAATCTGTAGCCATATAAACTGTTTGCGCCTTGGCAATATTGTCTTTTAAAAGCTTCAAAGTTTTTCTGGCTTTGGCGGGGACAACGTATTTTGGAGTAAAATCATGCTCCGTGTCCACACCTAGTTCGCCTTTTGGCAAATCTCTGACATGACCAAAACTAGCCAGCACTTTGTAGCCTGGCCCCAAATATTTTTCAATTGTTCTCCCTTTAGCAGGAGACTCGACAATAACTAGATTCATGATAATAATTTTTAATTTGAAATTTGAAATTTAAAATGAATTTTTGTTGATTTAATTTAAAAATTAATTAATTAAAAATTGAATAACAATTAAAAACTAAA
>JAMDBS010000025.1 GCA_023487325.1 Patescibacteria group bacterium | reverse complement strand
TCTCTGGTAATATCCAGCCGCGTTGGGTTATTTTTGTTAGACTACCAGGCAATGGACCAAGTGTCAGCGAAGAGTAAACAAAGGCGGCCAAAAATATTATAAAAGACAAATGGCGATCCTGATTAATTAATTTAATTACCTTGTTTTTTGTTTGATTTTTTTCGGCCAGTATTTTTTTTATAGCAAAAATAGTGGCGATAAATAACGACGGTAGCAAAAGGGCGGGGTAATGAACCTGTAGGATTGTAGCTGAACCGCCGGAGGCTCCTAAAACCAATTGCGCAAAAATAGCCGCGCCTAAAATCAGATATTCAGATTTCAACAAAGGCAGCAGGGCAAACGGCATCAATAATCCAATTATAAACTCAAAACTTGGCAGGGTAATCAGATGCCTTATAATTAGCCATGGTTTAAATA
This sequence comes from Patescibacteria group bacterium, assembly GCA_023487325.1. Next base: position 2,151 of record JAMDBS010000025.1, on the reverse strand, counting down.
TGGCATTTTTTATAATTTCTGGCCAAGAGCTGCCCAGCCAGGCATAGTAGACAAAGAATTTGTATTGTCCGTCGGGGGCAATTAATTGATTAATTTTCATTACCGCCGCAAAGTAGGTTACCGATAAGACTATCGGCCAAAGCCACCATTTAGTTTTTTTTCTTTGGACTATGGCCAGAATGCCAAACATCAGAATCACTAGTGCCACATCCTCTCTGACTAACAATGAAATAGCGGACGTAATTAGAAATGGCCAAAACTTTTCTTGATCAAAGTAATAAAAAGACAAAAGAATTAAGGGTATAGCGAAAGGAAGTATATGAAATTCAAATAAATTAATGCTTTGGACAAATGGGTTAGTCAGCCAGACTAGCACTAATAAAACGGCCCAGTTTTTATTTAAATGTTTTTTACTGATTAAATAAATTGGCCACGCGCTAATTGCCATAGTTATAGTCTGTAGAATTAGTAGTATGAGCGGTTGCGGCCAAATACGATATATAGGGGATAATAATAAAATTATCAATTCAAAATGATCGGTCAGGTAGGTCGGCGGGTGAATGCTTGAGGCAAACAAATTACCCAGATTAGTGTTGTAAAAAACCTGATTGATAATCGCTAAATCTAGAGCATTGTAGTTATAATTTATATATTTCCAGACGGAGATTAGGGCGAAAATGATTGTATAAAATAAAATCAAAAAAAATACCACCCCGCCGGTATATTTTTGGTATAGTATTTTAAGTTTTCCCATAGCCTTATTTTACTTTTTTACTCAATAAAAAACAAATCGGCGACCGCCGATTTGTTTTTTATGACTTTGAATTAAAATCAATCAGCTCCAGTAGCACTAATTAGGTTATCAATTACAAATACCGTAACGGCATAGGCACACAAAATAATTGCTGTGCCGATGATTGCCGCTGTGATGATTTTTTTAGCGGTTTTAATCTTTTCTTCATTACCGGCCGAAGTCATCCACAGGAAACCAGCATAAATAATCAACACAATAAAAATTACGCCCAGAAATCCCAAAACAATTTTGATAATTTTGGCGACCGTTTCAGAAAGCGTGCCAGAATTAACATCTGAATTGCCATAGACATCCTGAATCGGATCGAGTTGGTCATGGATATCAGAGTTAACGTCAGCGGCAAGGGCCGGAATAGCCATTAAACAGGCAATGGACAAATTTAATAATAAAACGGCAACGCCGATCGTAGAAAAAATCTTTGTTTTCATAATTTTTTAAGATTTTTTAAATAGCTAATCTAATTATAACACAATTATTAAACTTTTAAAAACAAGGGGATTATATTGACAAAATTGTAAAAATATGCTATTATATAATAATTAGCTGTAAGGTGAATTATTATTAAAATAAGGCTAAATTTACCTTCCGTCGAGATTTCGGCGCTATAAATATGGGCTAATATTCATTGAAAATACACACTTTTAAGGAAGAGGAGAATTCCGATGAAAACGAGATTAATGAAACTGATCGCCAGTACGATCACCGCAATCACTATGATTCTGGCGTTGCTGGCACTCGGCACGCTCACTGGTTGCTCGATTATCGGCCCAGTCGCTGTTGGCCCACGCGTCTATGGCGCGTCGGTCAAGTCTACGGTTCTGGAAGAGAAACTTCACCAGGATTACCTGGTCCAGAGCCGTCAGATTATCAAATCTGGCAGCAACTTGACTCAGCCAAAAGAGCCATCAGTTGAACCTGTTGGTAATCCCGTGGTCATTTTCAAAAACAATGACCACTCCACTCTGTTGGTGAAAGTGGCTGATACACGCGGCGTTTCACCTCAGGTTTGGACTTTCCGGATTGAACCAGGGCAGATAAAAGTCTTCCCTAAGGACGATCCACAAGCTCCAGTCTTTCGCTACCAGAACTGGTACCGCATCACCTGGAGTCGCGAGCATGACTCGCATCGTTACTACGACCGTTTCCTGGTTACCGTGGAACCCCACGGCTGGGATTCGGAAAGTGGTACGCAATTTCATGGCGGCTATCAATTTCTACCCAGTGGTAGATAATTGTGGCCAAGCCAAAAATAAAAGGGGCAATCCGGTATGGACTGCCCCTTCTTTTTATATATAGATTATAGTCCACCACCAGGAACAACGTTATCACCAGTATTA
>JAMDBS010000181.1 GCA_023487325.1 Patescibacteria group bacterium | reverse complement strand
CAGATCGACCATTTAAGCCTCAACTTGATGATTATGAGCAGGTAATTATTGATATTGCTAGAGTTACCCGTGTTATGGCTGGCGGCAAAAGAATGAGGTTCCGTGCTTGTGTTGTGGTTGGTAATAAGAATGGTAAGATCGGTACAGCTGTTGCTAAAGGTGCAGACGTAACTTTAGCGGTTAATAAAGCCGTAACTAAGGCTAAGAAGAATTTAGTTTCAGTGCCGATTATTAATGAAACCATTCCGCATCGAGTTGACTTTAAATATGGTGCGGCTAGATTAATGTTAAAACCAGCTCCAAAAGGTACTGGTGTTATTGCCGGCGGCGCTATTCGTTCCGTGGTTGATTTAGCTGGCATTTCTAATATTGTAGCTAAAAGTTTAGGTTCACAAAATAAGATAAATATTGTTAAAGCTACAATTGAGGCTTTAAAGAGACTTAAACGTGTTGAAGCTAAAAAGCAGGATAAGTCAAAAGTCAATGAAGCTAAGAAAGATTTAAAAGAAACTTCAGAAAATAAATAAATAGAAAAATATGGAATTAGGTTTACACAATTTAAAATTAGCCAAGGGCTCTAAGAAAAAAGCTAAGCGAGTGGGCCGGGGCAATTCCTCGGGACATGGTACTTATAGTACGCGCGGTCTTAAGGGTCAACGTTCGCGTTCTGGCGGCGGCAGCGGTCTTAAGCGCCGAGGCTTAAAAACTCTTTTAAGAAATAAACCTAAAATTGGTGGTTTCAAAAGTTTGAGATCAAAGATGTCTGAAGTTAATTTAAATCAACTGGATAGATTTTTCGAACCGGGGGAAGTGGTTACGGGCAAGAAGATGTTTGAAAAAGATTTAGTCGATAATTTAAATAATGGTATCAAAATTTTAGGTACTGGCCGTTTAACCAAAAAATTGACAGTCATCGCTGATGCGTTTTCTGAAACAGCAAAAAAAGCTATAATGGAAGTAGGTGGTAAAGCCGAATTGAGAAAGTCATAATTAAATTATATTAGTATCGAGGAAGAGTGCGCGTGAAATTTTGGCACTAACTTAGTACTTACTCATTCACATATGAATTGGTGGAAAAAATTAGTCCAAATTTGGAAGATTAAAGATTTACGAAATAGCATAATTTTTGTCGCTATTATGTTAATTGTTTTCCGGATTGCGGCCCATATTCCTGTGCCTGGCGTTAATGTAGAAGCTTTACGCCAGCTTTTTGCATCTAATCAACTCTTGGGTATTATGAATGTTTTGTCTGGAAGTGGTATGGATAATTTTTCTGTTGTAGCCATGGGCGTTGGTCCTTACATTACAGCTTCAATTATTTTCCAGTTATTAACGATGGTTATCCCGCGGTTAGAAGAAATATCTAAGGAAGGGGAAAGTGGTCGTCGTAAAATAAACCAATGGACCCGTTGGTTGACTGTTCCATTAGCCGCTTTGCAGGGATATAGCATGATTGCCTTATTGCGCCAATCACAAACAGATATTATAAGTAATATTAGTCCAATGCAGCTTTTAACCACCATTATTACGGTTACGGCCGGAACAGTGTTTTTAATGTGGCTAGGTGAGTTGATTTCAGAGGAACACATTGGTAATGGTATTTCACTCTTGATTTTTGCTGGTATTGTTTCGAGTATTTTTCCGTCAATTCAACAAACTTTAATGATTTTTGATAAAGCCGAATTATTGAATTTATTATTATTTGTCGGTATTGCGGTTGTGACTATTGTCGGCGTGGTAATTATTACCGAAGGTCAACGCAATGTCCCGGTTTCATATGCCAAGCGTGTTCGTGGTATGAAAATGTATGGCGGTGTTAACACTCATCTACCATTAAGAGTTAATATGGCTGGCGTGATCCCGATTATTTTTGCAGTTTCTATTATCTTGTTTCCGCCAATGATTGCCCAGTTCTTTTTGACTGCCAAAACTGCCTTTCTGGTCTCAGCTGCAAAATGGGTAATAGAAGTCTTTAATAATCAAATTTTTTATGGCATAACATACTTCTTGTTAGTCTTTGCCTTTACTTATTTTTATACTCAGGTTGTTTTCCATCCAGATCAAATCTCGGAAAACTTACAAAAGCAAGGCGGCTTTATTCCTGGTATTAGACCAGGCGCTCATACCGCTGAATATCTTAAAAATACCACTAACCGTATTATTTTAGCTGGTGCGTTATTCCTTGGATTGATTGCTATTATTCCATTAGTGATGCGCAGTTTTACCGGCTTAACTACCCTAACGATTGGTGGTACTAGTCTCTTGATTGTGGTTTCGGTCGTGATTGAGACTTTTAAAAAGATCGAATCGCAGTTGACTATGAGAGATTACGAAGGTTTATAATTAATATAAATCTTAATTAAAATTTTATAAAAACTTATGGGTCTATGGGACTCAAAAAAAGTTTTTAAAACTAAGCAACAAATTAAAGATGCTTTGTTTCAGATTAAAACTCTTGACTACCGCCAAAAACCGGTGGTTTATGAAGCGTTAATTAAGGAATTAGATGATGGGGGAGTAAGCGAAGAAGAGATTAAAAAAGTTGTTAAAGAATTAAGGAAAAATACTAGAAACAATACCAGCAAAAAT
>JAMDBS010000103.1 GCA_023487325.1 Patescibacteria group bacterium | reverse complement strand
ATTTTTGTTTTTGTCCTTAAACAGCCCTTCTTGGGCTTGCTGTTGGTTGTCTTCACCCTGCCAATGGAAAGGATCCCCACACTTGATATTGGCTTATTTACCCTAAAATTAGATCAAGTATTCGCTGGTATGACCATGATTTCTTGGATTTTAAAAATTTTAGTTGATCGCAAAAAACTCTCGCCTTTCCCCTTAGGTTGGCCAATTATTTTTTATCTGTTGGCTTGTTTTATCTCGGTAGTTTTTGCCCATGATACTTCTCGAGCCATCTCAGTTTTTGTTTTTGTTATTTTTATGGCCATTGTCGGCTGGCTAACTGCCGATTTAATTGATGATAAAGTTAAGCTATCCAAAGTGATCAAGATTTTATTTGTCACTACTGCCTTGGCTTGTTTATTTGGTTTATATCAATTCTTAGGCGATATAGCTGGCTTACCGATTGCCTTGACGGGCTTAAAAGATATTTATACCAAAGCGGTTTTGGGTTTTCCCAGAATTCAAGCCTTTTCCATGGAACCGTTATATTTTGCTAATTTCCTATTTATTCCTTTGGGTATAGCCACGGGCTTAATCTTATTTAAGCAAAAAGTGATTACTTCTATGCCAAAATTATATATCTTGGTAGTTTTGATTTTAATTAATATTGTTTTAGGTATTTCACGGGGGGCTTATGTTGCTTTGGCAGCCTTTGCTGTCTTTATTTTAATATTTTTGGTAAGAAAATTATTAACCATCAAAAACATTGTTATTGGAGTTGTTTCCTTGGCAATTATTTTGGGATCGGCTTACACCTTTTTAAAAGTTTCCAGACCAGACGCTTTAGATCAGTTTATTGCTCACGCCACTTTGGAAGATTTTTCTCAAGGTGAATCTGTGCAGAAAAGGCTCCAGGATTATAGCTTTGCCTTGGATTATTGGCAAGAGAGTCCGGTTATTGGTATTGGTTTGGGTAATTATGGCCCGAGGTATAAAAATTATCCACAACATAGCGAGGTGACAGCTTGGGAGATAGTCAATAACCAATATTTGGAGACCTTGGCAGAAACCGGCGTAATTGGTTTGATTTTTCTGATTATTATACTTCTCGTTTTATTTATACGCACAATTATTGCCTATGCCCATACCAAAGATCCATTTTATAAGGCTTTGCTAGCCGGGCTATCAGCTGCCATGGTGGCTATTTTGGTGCAATATAATTTTTTCTCCACCATCTATATTATGCATATTTGGTTTTTGATAGGCCTGACAGTGGCTGCGCAGAATTTAGCCTTAAATAACAAGGTAAAGCCTTCCACAAATCTTATTTCACAGATTCACACAGATAGCAATAAATAATTTTGTTCATCAGCGTTTATCCGTGATAAGAGATCTGCGGAAGGTTAATCAATATTAATCTTATGATATATTTTATTTCCCTAATCTGTTTATTGCTACCAACATACCTTATTAGATTTAGTGTTTTAGGTATGCCCACAACCTTGTTGGAAGTTTTGATTTATGTGGCGGCAATCATTACATTGGTTAAATTTTTAATTTTTAATTTTAAATTTTTATTCAAACTAAAATTTTTAATTTTTAAACAAACAACAATCTTAATACCTATAATATTGTTTGTTATGGCGGGAATAGTTTCAGTGATTATTGCGCCGGATAAGAGGGAGGCGTTGGGTTTGTTTAAAGCTTATATCTTCGATCCGATACTTTTCTTCTGGGTGATAGTTACAAATTTTCAAATTAAAAATTCAATAAAAATTTCAAATTTCAAATTTAAAATTATACTAAATGCTTTGATTCTATCAGGATTTTTTGTTGCTTTGCAGGCTATTTGGCAAAAAATTACCGGGCAGGTGGCTGCTGATGGCAGGGTGCTGGGTGTCTTTGGTTACTCGCCAAATTATTTGGCTTTATACTTGGCACATTTGGCTTTCTTGGCATTTGGGTTTGTTATTGAGATGAAAAATATTTATAGTAATAAGATAAGATTATGGCAAATATCATATTTTATTGCTTTTTTAGTGATGCTCTTGGCCATCTGGTTTTCCGGCTCTCGGGGAGCTTTGGCGGCAACGCTGGTATCTATCAGCATATTTTTTGCCATCAAATATTGGCGGATAATTAAGACGAGTATAACCCTTAAAATATTGCTATATTGTTATATCGTTATATTGCTTGTAGGCGGTTGGCAAATCATCAAACCAAACTGGACTCTTTCGCCGGATTCCGGACGCATTTCCACCTCCAACAATATTCGCTGGGAAATTTATAAAACCACCACCAAAGACATTTTACCTGTTAACAACCAGTGGCTTTGGGGCGTGGGTTTGGGTAATTATCAAAACTATTTTAGCGAAATTACTCAAGAAAGAGTTAATTTTCCTGAGTGGATTTCGCCTATGGCTCTGACTCCGCACAACATTTTCTTAACCATTTGGGTAAACTTGGGACTTCTTGGCTTAATCGCCTTTGTTTGGCTAATTTGTTTGTTTTTTCAGTTTTCAGCCTTCAGTTTTCAGTCTTCAGTCGGCAAAAACACCAACTCATACTCCTTATTGCTTATTTCTGTAATGATTGCTATTTTGATCCAAGGTTTAGCG
>JAMDBS010000054.1:1999-2597 GCA_023487325.1 Patescibacteria group bacterium | reverse complement strand
TTGATTGTCAAAAAATATAATTTTATTCCTTTTGTCCCGCCAGTGATGATTTCCGAGAAATCAATGCGAGCTATGGGTTACCTAGAGCATGGTGGCGAGGATGAGACATATCATTTTAAAGAAGATGATTTATATTTTGTGGGCACTTCTGAGCAGTCAATGGGGCCATATCATTTAGACGAGATTTTAGATGAAAGTAAATTGCCTTTACGTTATACGGCTTTTTCGACTTGTTTTAGGCGTGAAGCTGGCGCGGCTGGCAAAGATACGCGCGGTATTTTACGTACCCATCAGTTTGATAAAATTGAAATGTTTGTTTTCTGTAAGCCGGAGGATTCGGACAAAGAACATGAAATGATTTTAAAAATTGAAGAGGAATTGATGAATGGCCTTAAGTTACCTTATCAGGTTGTCAGGTTATGTTCTGGTGATTTAGGTAAACCATCAGCCAGAACTTATGATATTGAAACATGGATGCCATCACAAAATAAATATCGCGAAACCCATTCATCTTCAAACTGCACTGATTATCAGGCGCGGCGGCTTAATGTCCGCTTTAAAGATAAAAATCATGATCAAAATTCTACCGATAGCAAAA
>JAMDBS010000054.1:0-1989 GCA_023487325.1 Patescibacteria group bacterium | reverse complement strand
AAAAATGAATTAGTTCATACCTTAAATGGCACTGCTTTTGCTATCGGTAGAATTTTGATCATGATTTTAGAAAACTATCAGCAGCCAGATGGTACAGTTTTGGTTCCCGAGGTATTGCAGCCTTATTGTGGAATTGAAAGGATAGTCAAAAAATAGATAAAATAATTATGGAAAAAATAGAGGAAATCGTAGATTTTTTATTTGAGACAGGAATTTTGGCCAAAACCCCGCGTAGTGGCTTTTATTTTTTAGGTAGCGGTAATCAAAGCGTGGCAGAGCATATTAATCGAGTTGTTTTCATTGGCTACACTATGGCTTCAATCGATCATTCGGTTGATCAGTTGAAAGTTATTACTATGTGTTTACTTCACGATTTGGCAGAAGGTCGGACATCTGACTTAAACTATGTACATCAGAAATATACACAGGTTGATAATTCTGAAATAATTAATGATTTTAAAAAGAAGTTACCTTTCGGTGAAAATATCGGAGAAATTTTAGAAGAGTATGAGGCGAGACAAACCAAGGAAGCACTACTAGCTAAAGATGCTGATACCCTTGAGTGGATTTTGTCTTTAAAAGAGGAGCTTGATACTGGTAATACTAAAGCTGAAAGCTGGATTCCATCAGCGGTTAAAAGATTAAAAACCGAAATAGCCAAGGTATTAGCTGAAAAGATTATAAAGACTTCATCTGACCGTTGGTGGTTTGCTGACAAAAACGATAGCTGGTGGGTAAGTCGTAATAAAGGATAATTAATTATTTAATATCTTCCATGTACGGTTCCTGGTTAGAAATTTCTAGATCTGCCATTTGGCATAATTTAGCTCAATTTCAACGCCTAGTTGGCAAGAAGGTTGAGGTAATGCCAATTATTAAAAGTAATGCTTATGGTCATGGCTTATTAGGTGTGGCTAATTTACTTAAAGGTAGGGTTAAATGGTTTGGTGTTGTTAACCTTGATGAGGCATTACTGTTACGAGCTAATGGCATAAAGAATAGAATTTTTGTCTTAAGTTATTTTAATGCCGCCCAAATTGATCTTGGTATAAAAAAAGATATTTCTTTGCCAATTTATAATTATACTGATGCTGCGGCGGTCTCACGACAAGCGAAAAAAGTAGGAAAAATTGCTAAAATTCATGTCAAAATTGACACTGGAACTTCTCGTTTGGGTATTTTACCTCAGCAAGTATTAAGCTTTTTTACCCAAGTTAATGAGTTGCCTAATTTAAAGATTGAAGGTGTGTGGAGCCATTTTGCTGCCTCTGAAGAAAATTTTAGTTATACCAATCTTCAGTTATCAAAATTTAAAAAAATTATTTTTGAATTAGAAAAAAATGGATTTAATATTCCATATAAGCACTTTGCCTGCAGTGCAGCAACCTTAACCAGAAAAGATTCTTATTTTAATTTAATACGATTAGGGGTGTCTTTATATGGCTTATGGCCATCTAAATTAGCTAAAAATAATAGTAAGTTAAAATTAAAAGCAGCTTTAACTTGGAAGACCAAAATAATCCAAATTAAAAATATTTCATCAGGCACTAAAATCGGATATGGGTGCACCTACACCGCTAAAAGACAGATGAAAGTTGCAGTTTTACCAGTCGGCTATTGGGAAGGATATGATCGTCGCTTGTCTAATCTCGGAGAAGTTTTAATTTTTAATCAGCGGTGTCGTGTGGTTGGTAGAATTTGTATGAATTTGATGATGGTTGACGTCACTGATATTAAAAACATTAAACTTGGAGATGAAGTAATCCTTTTGGGCGGACAAGGTAGGGGAGTGATTAGCGCCGAAATGTTGGCGGAAAAAATTGGTACTATCAATTATGAAGTTGTAACAAGAATTAATCCATTTTTAAAAAGAATTTATTTAAAATAATTATGTCAGACAATAATAAAATTAGAGTGGGTGTTATTTTTGGCGGTCGGTCGGGTGAGCACGAGGTATCAATTGTTTCAGCCAACATTTCGGCGCTAATC